>JAIQBT010000021.1 GCA_020035195.1 Methylotenera sp. | reverse complement strand
CCATTTACTCGGTGCACTCAAACATAAATTCATCGATAAAGATGACACCATGAACCGCATGCGATTGAAATAAACCATGCTATTAATCACGGCTATCATTGCAGCCTTGCTTACCTTAATCTTGGTTAAGCTGTCTTTTGCTGTTATTAATTTAAGGCGAGAAAACAAGGTCAGCCTTGGCAGTGGTGGCAACGAGGCCTTAGAAAGGGCGATACGCGCTCAAGGCAATTTTGCCGAGTATGTGCCATCCGGTCTCATTCTTATTGCTTGCTTGGAGTTAAATGGTGCGCCCTGGTGGTTGGTACTTATTCCAGGATTGTCACTCATTGCTGGTCGTGTATTCCATGCCCAAGGCATTAATCAGGTGCCACCCAATTTTTCTAAACGGGTGCTGGGCATGAAATTTACCTTTTGTACCTTAATTGCTTTAGCCATCATTAACATGGCATGGTCTTTGTATAAATTCATCGCCTAGTTAGCAATAACTACTACCCAATAAAAAACCCCGCATGCGGGGTTTTTTATTTACTGATGGTATGGCTGACTGTGTAATCGAACCGCCTCTAGCATGGCCGCTGCATTTTCCGGTGGTGTCCACTGCGTTATGCCATGCCCTAAGTTAAAGACATGACCAGAGCCTTTGCCGTAACTGGCTAAGACATTGGCCACTTGCTGCTCTATGGCAGCCGGTGTGGATAACAAAATGGCTGGATCCAAATTGCCCTGCAAAGCCACTTTATGGCCCACACGCTGACGCGCTTGACCAATGTCTACTGCCCAATCCAAACCCAATGCATCGGCACCAATTGCCGCTTGCGCTTCTAACCACAATGCGCCGCCCTTGGTAAACACGATGCAAGGCACATGTTGGCCATCGTTGTTTTTAATTAAACCGGCGATAATTTTTTGCATGTAATTAAGCGAGAATTCCGTGTAAGCATTGTGTGCCAATGCGCCGCCCCATGAATCAAAAATCATCACGGCTTGGGCGCCGGCCAGAATTTGTGCATTTAAATACTGCGTCACGGTTTGTGCCGTGATGTCTAATATGCGGTGCAATAGATCGGGTCTGGCATAGGCCATTTTTTTGATGGTTAAAAAGTCGGTGCCGCCTTTGCCTTCCACCATATAGGTAGCCAAGGTCCAAGGGCTGCCGGAGAAACCTATTAACGGCACTCGGCCCGCCAGTGTTTTACGAATCTGTGCCACGGCATCAAACACGTATTGCAAATCGGCCATGTCTGGCACGGTCAGTTTTTGAATGTCGGCTTCTTCACGCAAAGTGCGTTCAAATTTTGGGCCTTCGCCTTCTTCAAAATACAAACCTAAACCCATGGCATCAGGCACGGTCAAGATGTCAGAGAACAAAATAGCCGCATCCAATAGTGGGTAGCGATCCAAGGGTTGCATGGTCACTTCGGTGGCAAAGCCTGGGTTTTTACACAGTTGCAAAAAACTGCCTGCGGTTTTTCGACTCTCGCGGTATTCCGGTAAGTAACGGCCGGCTTGGCGCATCATCCACACTGGGGTGTAATCCGTGGGCTGGCGCATTAAGGCGCGCAAGAAATTATCGTTTTTCAATTGACTCATGTTTAACCACAGAGACCCAGCGCTGATGCCTGCGTCTCTGTGCCTTGGTGGTGTAGCTTTTGATTATCTGGGTAAGGTAGAACTGCCCATTAAGAACTCATCGACGGCACGCGCCGCTTGACGGCCTTCACGTATAGCCCAAACCACTAGCGATTGACCACGGCGCACATCGCCTGCAGCAAACACCTTGGCTTTACTGGTTTTGTAGCTATCAAAGCCTTCCGTGCTGGCCTTGGCATTGCCAAGGCTGTCTTTTTCAACGGCAAAGGCATCGAGTAATTTCTGTATGGGTGAGACAAAGCCCATGGCCAATAAGACCAGGTCGGCTTTAATGGTGAATTCGGAATTTGGCACTTCTTGCATTTTGCCGTTTTTCCATTGCACTTTGGCGCCTTGCAAAGCCACCACCTTGCCGCCTTCACCTAGCAAGGCTTTCGTGGTGACCGACCAATCACGGTTGACCCCTTCTTCATGCGAGCTGGAGGTGCGCATTTTTAATGGCCAGTTTGGCCAAACCATTTGTTTGTCTTCTTGCTCAGGCGGTTGTGCCATCAACTCAAACTGCGTGATGGATGCCGCGCCATGACGGTTGGATGTGCCTACGCAATCTGAGCCGGTATCGCCGCCGCCTATCACCACCACGTGTTTATTCGTTGCCAGCACTTGCTTGGGCACGCTGTCGCCAGCCACCACTTGATTTTGTGGGGTGAGGAAATCCATGGCGTACATCACGCCGTCTAAATCACGGCCTGGCACTGGCAAATCACGTGGGTGCTCAGCACCACCGGCCAAGATGACGGCATCAAACTCTGCCACCAAGGCATCGGCTTTAACGTTTTCACCCACGTACTGATTGACGCGGAATTCAACGCCTTCCGCTTGCATCTGTGCCATGCGTCTGTCTATGTGTGTTTTTTCCATTTTGAAGTCTGGAATGCCGTAGCGTAACAAGCCACCAATGCGGCTGTTTTTTTCCAATACCACTACGCTGTGACCCACTCTGGCTAACTGCTGCGCCGCCGCCATACCGGCTGGCCCAGAACCCACAATAGCCACTTTTTTGCTGGTTTTATGCTTGGCAATCTGCGGTGTAACCCAATCGTTTTCCCAAGCTTTATCAATAATCGCGTGTTCTATGGATTTAATGCCTACCGCATCCGCATTGATGTTTAGCGTGCAAGCAGCTTCACAAGGCGCAGGGCAAATACGGCCGGTAAATTCAGGGAAGTTATTGGTGCTATGCAACACATCGATGGCTGATTTCCAATCGTTAAAATCAGGAATGATGTTGTTGACCGGGCAGCCCGTGGTGCAAAAGGGAATGCCGCAATCCATGCAACGCGCTCCCTGTTGTTTGGCTTGGTCGTCGCTTAAATGCAAAACAAATTCTTTGTAATTTTTAACGCGCTCAGGCACGGGCAGATTTGCCTCACTCAGCCTGTCGAATTCCATAAAACCAGTTACTTTGCCCATACTAAAACCTCTATCCTAATATTCTTTTATGCGGCTTGTTTTGCTGATGCAGCAGCCAATTCAGTCAATGCCCGTTTGTATTCTATTGGCATCACTTTAACGAATTTACTTCTTGCGGCGGGCCAGTCGGCGAGTAAGGCTTTGGCTCGCTCACTGGCGGTATACCGCGCATGGTTTTCTATCAGCGTTTTAAGCGTTATTTCGTCCGCTTGATTTAAGTGCTGCACTTTACCAACGGAGGCATCGGCCGCTTCTACTTTATCCAAAGCCACCATGCTCATATTGCAGCGTTTAGCAAATAAACCGTCTTCATCAAACACGTATGCCACGCCACCACTCATGCCGGCAGCGAAGTTTTGCCCGGTCAAGCCTAACACCACCACCGTTCCACCTGTCATGTATTCGCAGCCGTGATTGCCCACGCCTTCGACCACCGCTGTAGCCCCGGAGTTACGCACACAGAAACGCTCACCGGCCACGCCCCTGAAATAGCTTTCACCGGTCGTAGCGCCGTACATCACGGTATTACCGACAATAATATTTTCATGGGCCACACCACGGAAGGCCACCGGCGGTTTAATAATAATGCGTCCGCCGCATAAGCCTTTACCGACGTAGTCATTGCCTTCACCGGTTAATTCGAAGGTGATGCCTTTGGCCAGGAAAGCCGCAAAACTTTGACCCGAGGTCCCGTTAAAGTTGATGTGTATGCTGTCATCTGGCAAACCTACACTACCAAAACGCGTGGCGATTTGATTAGACAACATGGTGCCCACCGTACGGTTGGTATTAGAAATGGCCACATCCAACACCACTTTTTTACCTTCTTCCAATGCTGGCTTGGCCATGGCCACCAGCTTGTTGTCTAAGGCATGGATCAAACCATGGTCTTGCACATCATTGTGTTTACGTGACACTTCGGCCGGCATGGCTGGCAAATGGAATACTTTGCTGAAATCCAAACCGTTAATTTTCCAATGCTCTATGCCGGCTTGCATGTCTAACAAATCAGCACGACCGATTAAATCATCAAATTTCGCGACGCCGATAGATGCCATCAATTCACGGACTTCTTCTGCCACAAAGAAGAAGTAATTCACCACGTGTTCTGGTTGGCCTGTAAAGCGTTTACGCAATTCAGGGTCTTGTGTGGCAACGCCCACTGGGCAAGTATTCAGGTGGCATTTACGCATCATGATGCAGCCTTCTACCACTAGCGGTGCAGTAGCAAAACCAAATTCATCGGCACCCAATAACGCGCCTATCACCACATCACGGCCGGTTTTAATTTGACCGTCCACTTGCAAGACCACGCGACCACGCAATTGATTGAGCACCAAAGTTTGTTGTGTTTCAGCCAAGCCGATTTCCCAGGGCCCGCCGGCATGCTTAACCGATGAAATCGGCGATGCTCCTGTACCGCCGTCATGGCCGGCAATCACAATGTGGTCAGATTTAGCTTTGGCCACACCGGCGGCTACCGTACCCACGCCCGTTTCAGCCACCAATTTGACTGAAATAGAAGCCTTAGGATTGGCATTTTTAAGGTCGTGTATCAGTTGCGCTAAATCTTCAATCGAATAAATATCGTGGTGCGGTGGCGGCGAAATCAAGCCCACGCCCGGCACTGAAAAACGCAACTTAGCGATGTATTCGCTGACTTTATGGCCGGGCAGTTGACCGCCTTCACCAGGCTTAGCGCCTTGGGCCATTTTGATTTGTATCTGATCGGCTGAAGCCAAGTATTCGGCGGTTACACCAAAGCGACCTGAGGCCACTTGCTTAATGCTAGAACGCATCGAATCGCCTGCTAGTAGCGGGATGTCTTTGACTATGCGCTCGCTACCTATGACTTTAGCCATGGTCGTCGCGCTGGCTACTGGGATAAAACGCTTCGCGTCTTCACCGCCTTCGCCGGTATTGGATTTACCGCCTATGCGGTTCATGGCGATGGCTAAGGTAGCATGCGCTTCTGTCGAAATAGAGCCTAGCGACATGGCGCCGGTAGCAAAGCGTTTGACAATCTCTTTAGCTGGCTCAACCTTATCTAAAGGGATGGCCGCGCCTACGGAT
>JAIQBT010000056.1 GCA_020035195.1 Methylotenera sp. | reverse complement strand
ATGATTGCGCACAACGGCGAAATCAATACCGTGCAAGGTAACGTCAATTGGATGGCGGCGCGTCACGAAACCATGAAGTCCAGCGTGATCGGTGAAGATTTAGAAAAATTGTGGCCATTGATCGTGGACGGCCAGTCCGATTCTGCCTGTTTTGATAACTGCTTAGAGTTGCTAGTGGCCGGCGGTTATTCCTTGCCGCATGCCATGATGATGCTGATTCCAGAAGCCTGGAGTAACAACAGTTTGATGGATCAAGAGCGCCGTGCTTTTTACGAATACCATGCCGCTTTGATGGAGCCATGGGATGGCCCAGCGGCCGTTGCGTTCACCGATGGCCGCATGATAGGCGCCACTTTGGATCGCAACGGTTTGCGTCCAGCGCGTTACCTAGTGACCGATGACGATTTGGTGATGATGGCCTCAGAAATGGGTGTGTTGACTTTCCCACAAGAAAAAATCGTAAAAAAATGGCGCTTAGAGCCGGGCAAAATGTTGTTAATCGACATGGAACAAGGCCGCATCATAGGCGATGCTGAAGTCAAAAATACCTTAGCGACGGCCAAACCTTACAAGCAATGGCTGGAAAAAACGCGTTATTACTTGAGCGACATGCCAAAAGTAGACGCCGAATTAGCCATGGCAGCCAATTTGTTGGATACCCAACAAGCGTTTGGTTACACCCAAGAAGACATCAAATTCGTCATGCAGCCCATGGTGGAAAATGGCGAAGAAGGCTCGGGTTCCATGGGTAACGATGCGGCTTTGCCGGTGTTGTCGGTTAAACCAAAATTACTCTATAACTACTTCAAACAGTTGTTCGCGCAAGTGACCAACCCGCCTATTGATCCGATTCGTGAAGAGTTGGTGATGTCTTTGGTGACCTTTATCGGGCCTAAACCGAATTTATTAGGGGTGGATGTAGACTACCCGCCCATGCGATTGGAAGCGGCGCAACCGGTCTTAACCTTGGACGAGCTGGCGCAATTAAAAGCCATCGCGACCTTCACGCAAAACCAATATAAATCCATTGTGTTGGACATCACGTATCCGCTATCGCAGGGTAAGGCTGGCATGGCTAAAGCCGTTGCCGGCATTACCAGTGCGGCAGAAAAAGCCGTGCAAGATGGCTTCAATATTTTGATTCTGTCTGATCGAGGCCTGAGTGCGGATCGCATGGCGATCCCAGCTTTATTAGCTTGTTCAGCCACTCACGAGCATTTAGTAAAAACCGGTTTACGCACCAGCGCAGGCTTGGTTGTTGACACCGGATCGGCGCGTGAAGTGCACCACTTTGCCCTATTGGCCGGTTACGGCGCTGAAGCTGTTTGCCCTTGGTTAGCATTTGAAACCATAAAGCATATGGACGTTAAAGATAGTCACGAAGCAGCTAAAAAGTTTGTTAAAGCCATAGGCAAAGGCTTGTATAAAGTCATGTCTAAAATGGGTATCTCCACTTATCAATCTTACTGTGGCGCACAAATATTTGAAGCCATCGGCCTAAATAGTGCCTTTGTTAATCAATACTTTACCGGCACCACCACCAACATCGAAGGCATAGGGTTGGCGCAAGTGGCGGAAGAGGCTGAGCGCTTGCATACGGCAGCCTTTGGCGACGACCCAGTATTGGCTAAACATTTGGATGCCGGTGGTGAATATGCTTTCCGCGTGCGCGGTGAAGAGCACATGTGGACGCCGGATTCGATTGCTAAATTGCAACATGCCACTCGCACCAATTCAGCCGACACTTACAAAGAATACGCTCAGTTAATCAACGATCAAACCCGTCGTCACATGACCTTACGTGGTTTGTTTGAAATAAAATCGGTGGGCGCAGCGATTCCTTTAGACAAAGTTGAGCCAGCGAAAGAGATCGTCAAACGCTTTGCTACCGGCGCCATGTCATTGGGCTCCATTTCGACTGAAGCGCATGCGACCTTGGCGATTGCCATGAACCGCATAGGCGGTAAATCCAATACCGGGGAAGGCGGCGAAGACGCTAAACGTTTTATCCCAGTAGCCAGCGCCACCACCATGGCCAATGTCATAGGCAGCGACAGAATAGTCAAAGACATCGCCTTGCAAGCCGGCGATTCCATGCGCTCTAGCATCAAACAAGTGGCGTCTGGTCGCTTTGGTGTGACCGCTGAATACTTGGCTTCCGCCGATCAGATACAAATCAAAATGGCGCAAGGTGCTAAGCCTGGCGAAGGGGGCCAATTACCCGGCCATAAAGTCAGCGAGTACATTGCTAAATTGCGTTTCTCAGTGCCAGGCGTGGGATTGATTTCACCGCCACCGCACCACGATATTTATTCGATTGAAGATTTGGCGCAACTGATACACGACCTTAAAAATGCCAATCCTAAAGCGTCCATTTCCGTCAAATTAGTCGCTGAAACCGGTGTGGGTACGGTAGCGGCCGGTGTGGCCAAAGCCAAATCGGATCACATTGTGATTGCTGGCCATGACGGCGGCACAGGCGCATCGCCAATTTCATCGGTGAAGCATGCCGGTGGACCCTGGGAAATAGGTTTGGCTGAAACACAGCAACCTTTGGTGCTCAATCAATTGCGCGGCCGCGTTATCTTGCAGGTGGACGGTCAAATTAAAACCGGCCGTGACGTGGTTATAGGCGCCTTGTTAGGTGCCGATGAGTTTGGTTTTGCCACCGCACCGCTAGTGGTAGAAGGCTGCATCATGATGCGTAAATGCCATTTGAATACCTGCCCAGTCGGTGTGGCCACGCAAGACCCAGAATTGCGTAAACGCTTTACCGGACAGCCTGAGCACGTAGTGAATTACTTCTTCTTTGTGGCTGAAGAAGTGCGTGAATTGATGGCCTCTATTGGCGTGGCGAAGTTTGTTGATTTAATCGGCCGTGCCGATTTGCTAGACATGCAAGCCGGTATCGAGCATTGGAAAATCAACGGTTTGGATTTCAGCAAAGTGTTCCATTTGCCAGCCATGCCGGCAGACGTGTCACGTAAACACAATGACGTGCAAGATCACGGCCTGACCCATGCGCTAGACAATAAGTTAGTGGCCATGGCCAAGCCGGCATTGGAAGAGGGTAAAAAAGTTGTGTTGGACGTGGCGATCTCGAATACCAACCGCACGGTGGGCACCATGTTGTCTAATCAAATTGCCACCCGTTTTGGTCACGCCGGTTTGCCCGATGACAGCATACACATCAATTTTAACGGCACCTCGGGCCAAAGCTTTGCAGCTTTCTTAGCTAAAGGCATCACCTTTGAATTAAGCGGCGAGGGCAACGACTACGTGGGTAAAGGTTTATGCGGCGGACGCATCATCATTAAACCGCCGGTCGCCTTCGGTGGCCTCGCGCATGAAAACATCATAGTCGGTAATACCGTCATGTACGGCGCGACCACCGGTGAAAGCTATTTCAGAGGCGTGGCTGGCGAGCGTTTCTGTGTGCGCAATTCCGGTGCCACGGCCGTGGTCGAAGGCGTGGGTAACCACGGTTGCGAATACATGACTGGCGGTACCGTCGTGGTATTGGGCGTCACCGGGCAAAACTTTGCCGCCGGTATGAGTGGCGGCGTGGCTTATGTCTATGACGAAGACGGCTTGTTTGCTAAACGTTGCAACATGAGCATGGTCGCCTTAGAAAAAGTGGAAGCAGCCGATGCCGCTGTGGGTAAAGTGCAGCATTTAAATCAGCCAGACGAAGTCACACTCAAAACGCTGATAGAAAAGCATGCGAACTATACCGGTAGTGTGCGAGCCCAAGCCTTGTTGGCCGACTGGGCGACCTCAAGAAGCAAATTTGTCAAAGTCATGCCGATTGAATACAAACGCGCATTGACCGAATTGGCTGCCGCAACGGCAAAACAAGCCGCATAAAAGCATAATAGGATAAAGGTTTTAGTATGGGCAAAGTAACGGGTTTTATGGAATACAACAGGCTGACCGAGGCAAACCTGCCTGTGGTTGAGCGCGTTAAAAACTACAAAGAATTTGTATTGCATTTGAGCGACGATCAAGCCAAGCAACAGGGTGCACGTTGCATGGATTGCGGCATTCCTTTTTGCACCAGCGGCTGCCCAGTGAATAACATCATTCCTGATTTCAACGATCTGGTATATCAGCAAGATTGGAAATCCGCGATTGATGTGTTGCACAGCACCAATAACTTTCCTGAATTTACCGGTCGTATTTGCCCGGCCCCATGTGAAGCAGCCTGTACGCTAAACATCAATGCGGATGCGGTGGGCATTAAATCCATAGAGCACGCGATCATTGATAAAGCCTGGGAAAACGATTGGGTTAAACCGCAACTTGCCAGCCATAAAACCGGCAAAAAAGTCGCCATCGTGGGTTCCGGCCCAGCCGGTATGGCGGCGGCGCAGCAATTAGCTCGAGTGGGTCATAGCGTAGTGGTCTTAGAAAAAAACAGCCGTATTGGCGGCTTGTTACGCTATGGTATTCCTGATTTTAAAATGGAAAAAACCCACATCGACAGACGCATGACTCAGATGCAAGCTGAAGGCGTGGAATTTCGCGTGAATCAGCACGTAGGTGAAAACGTGAAAGCCGATGATTTGCTGGCAGAATTTGATGCAGTTATCTTAGCTGGCGGTGCCGAGCACCCACGTGACCTACCGGTCACAGGCCGCGATTTAGACGGCGTGATGTACGCCATGGACTTCCTGACCCCACAAAATCAAGTGGTGGCTGGCGACACGGTGCCAAATCAAGTGATGGCAACGAACAAACACGTGGTGGTGATAGGCGGCGGCGATACCGGCTCCGATTGCGTAGGCACATCCAATCGTCATGGCGCCGCCTCCATCACCCAGTTTGAGTTGATGCCTCAACCACCCGAGCAAGAAGACAAGCAGATGGTGTGGCCAAACTGGCCTTTAAAAATGCGCACGTCCAGTTCGCATGAAGAAGGCGCAAACCGCGATTGGTCTATCACCACTAAAGCCTTAATAGGCGAAAACGGTAAAGTGGTAGGCTTGACTGGCGCCAAAGTGCAATGGCAAGCCGGCAAAATGCAAGAAGTACCGAACACCGAATTTACCATCAAAGCCGATTTGGTCTTATTGGCCATGGGTTTTGTTTCACCCATACAAAAATTACTCGATGCCTTTGCCGTAGAAAAAGACAGCCGCGGCAATGCCAAAGCCAGCACCGAAGGCCTAGACAGTTACAAAACCAGCAAAGCCAAAGTGTTTGC
>JAIQBT010000009.1 GCA_020035195.1 Methylotenera sp. | reverse complement strand
TCAATGCAGGCGAGCGATTAAAAGTTGAAAAATTAGAAGTTGAAGTTGGCGGTACGGTTACGCTGGATCAAATTTTAATGGTTTCAGACGGCACGACAACAACCATAGGCTCACCTATTATTAATGGTGCAACGGTTACAGCTACGGTGCTTGCGCACGGTCGTGGTGACAAGGTGATGATTTTTAAATTCCGTCGCCGTAAACATTATCGTAAAACACAAGGCCACCGCCAAAGTTTTACAGAGATTCAAATTGGTGAAATTTTAGCTGCAGGCCAAGCCGCTGCTAAACCAGCCAAAGCTAAAGCGGCTAAAGCAGCTGCATAATTGACGCAATCAATAAGACTTAAGGATTAATCATGGCACACAAAAAAGCAGGCGGTAGTTCACGTAACGGTCGCGATTCTCACTCCCAACGACTAGGTGTTAAAGCCTTCGGTGAAACAGTGGTGACAGCAGGCAGCATCATCGTGCGTCAGCGCGGTACAAAAATGCACGCTGGTGAAAACGTAGGCATGGGTAAAGACCATACTTTGTACGCTAAAGCGGCTGGTAAAGTGTCTTTTGCAGTTAAAGGCGCATTAAAACGCCACACTGTAAGCATCATTGTTGCTGCTTAAGTTAAAGTAGCAATGGTCAAAGCCTCATCGTTTGATGGGGCTTTTTTATTTGGTAAACTGTGGTTATGAAATTTATAGACGAAGCGACGATTAAAATATACGCCGGCGATGGTGGCAACGGCGTGGCGACTTTCCGTAGGGAAAAGTACGAGCCGCTTGGTGGCCCCAGTGGCGGGGACGGCGGTCGTGGTGGCTCCATCTACATGGAAGCCGACCGCAACATCAATACCTTAGTCGACTATCGCTATTCGCGGGTGTTTCGTGCCCAGCGCGGCGAAAATGGCCGCAGTGCCGAGTGTTACGGTGCCAAGGGCGAAGAGATGCTGTTGCGTGTGCCAGTAGGCACGGTCATCTCCGATAAAGCCAGCGGGCAAATGCTGGTGGACTTAAGCGAGCACGGACAACGGGCGCAAATGGCCGCAGGTGGTAAGGGTGGCTTGGGCAACGTGCATTTTAAATCCAGCTTAAACCGCGCACCACGCCAATGCACCAAGGGCGACCCCGGCGAAGAAATAGAACTCTATTTAGAATTGAAAGTGTTGGCCGACGTGGGTTTGTTAGGCATGCCCAATGCCGGCAAGTCCACTTATATACGGTCGGTGTCGGCCGCTAAACCCAAGGTGGCGGATTACCCGTTCACTACCTTGCACCCTAATTTGGGGGTAGTGCGGGTGGATGCCGAGCGCAGTTTTGTGATTGCTGACATTCCCGGCATCATAGAGGGCGCGGCCGAAGGCGCTGGCCTAGGCCATCAATTTTTGCGCCATTTGCAACGCACCTCCTTGTTGCTGCATTTGGTTGACATAGCCCCGTTTGATGAGGCGGTGGACCCAGTGTATGAAGCCAAGGCCATAGTCGAAGAACTAAGGAAATACGACCAAGCCCTGTATGAAAAGCCACGTTGGTTGGTGCTTAATAAATTGGACATGGTGCAAGATGCCGATCAGGTGGTGAAACAGTTTGTTAAAGATTACGGCTGGAAAGGCCCGGTGTTTGCTATTTCCGCCATTAGTGGAGCCGGTTGCAAGGAATTAACTTACGCTATCATGGCGCACATAGAAGAAGCCAAACGTGCGGCATTGGAAGTGGAGGCGACGGCAGGTGAGTTTAAAGAAACCGGCCTGATTAATGAAGCTATGGCCACGAATAAGGTAAGTGTAAAAGACCAATAACATGACGACGCTGGAATTTAAATCGCTGCTAGTGGATGCCAAAGTGATCGTGGTTAAGGTCGGATCCAGCCTGGTCACTAACGATGGCAATGGCCTGGATAAATTGGCGATTGCCGCCTGGGCGACGCAAATAGCCAATCTGGTGGCGCAAGGCAAGCAAGTCATATTGGTTTCCAGTGGCGCCGTGGCAGAAGGCATGCAGCGTTTAGGTTGGAAAAAACGCCCAACGGCCGTCAATGAATTGCAGGCCGCGGCGGCGGTGGGGCAAATGGGCTTGGTGCAAATGTACGAATCCTGTTTTAGTCAGCACCAATTGCACACCGCGCAATTGCTGTTAACCCACGACGATTTAGCCGACAGAAAACGCTACCTGAATGCGCGTAGCACCTTGCGCACCTTGTTGGATTTAAAAGTCATCCCCATCATCAACGAAAACGACACCGTGGTGACCGATGAGATACGTTTTGGTGACAACGATACCTTGGGTTCCTTGGTGGCCAATTTAATAGAAGCCGATGCCTTGGTGATTTTGACCGATCAGCGCGGCTTGTATTCCGCCGATCCTAGGCAGGATAAACAGGCGCGCTTTATTGATCATGCGCTAGCAGGGGATGCGGCATTGGAGAAAATGGCCGGCGGCGCTGGTAGCAGCGTCGGTACCGGTGGCATGCTAACTAAAGTGCTGGCAGCCAAACGCGCCTCACGCAGTGGCGCCCACACCATCATTGCATCCGGTCGCGAGGCCGATGTGCTGGTGCGCTTGGCCGCAGGCGAGCGCATAGGCACGCATTTGCAAACCACGGAGATGAAAACCACCGCCCGCAAACAGTGGTTAGCCGATCATCTGCAGTTGCGCGGTAAATTAAGCTTGGATGCCGGCGCCATTAAAGTGCTGAAATTAGAAGGCAAAAGCCTGCTGGCCATTGGCGTCACGGCGGTGGAAGGGCATTTTGAGCGCGGTGAAGTGGTGGCTTGTTGCGACGCCGAGGGTCATGAAATAGCCCGTGGTTTGGTGAATTATTCGTCAGCAGAAGCTTTGCGCATCATGCGCCAACCCAGCACCGACATCGAAAAAATATTAGGCTATGTGGAGGCTTCTGAGCTCATCCATAGGGATAATTTAGTGTTAATGTAATTTTTTGGCATGCCGCATGCCGCTTAATTAAGTGTGGCTAAAAAGAAGGAATAACAATGAAAAAACAAGCATTAGTCGCCATCATTATGGGATCCGATAGCGATTGGCCTATTATGAAAGCTGCTGCACAAATGTTGGCTGATTTTGATATCGCCTACACCGCACAAGTGGTTTCTGCCCATCGTACGCCGGATTTAATGTTTAGCTTTGCTGAAACGGCAGCCAAAAAAGGCTACCAAGTTATTATTGCTGGTGCCGGCGGCGCTGCCCATTTGCCTGGCATGGTGGCGGCTAAAACTACTTTGCCGGTATTGGGTGTGCCGGTTCCATCCAAGCATTTGCAAGGTCAAGATTCCTTGTTGTCCATCGTGCAAATGCCTAAAGGCATTCCAGTGGCCACCTTTGCCATAGGCGAAGCCGGTGCCGCCAATGCCGGTTTGTTTGCAGCTTCAATTTTGGCTAACCAGGATGCCGCATTGGCGCAAAAGTTAGCCGATTTTAGGGCCAAGCAAAGCGACAAAGTGCAGCTCATGGTATTGAGCGATCAACCTCAATAGACTGGCCCTTTTACTAGACTTTTATTGTTTTAGACTATGAACGCAAAAACTTCAGCGCAAGATACCGTTATTCTGCCACCGGCCATGTTGGGCATGCTAGGCGGCGGCCAATTAGGCCGTTTCTTTGTCATCGCCGCCCACGAGATGGGCTATAAAGTGACCGTGCTTGATCCAGACAGCAACAGCCCGGCTGGAAAAATTGCCGATGCCCACATTTGCGCGGCTTTCGATGATCAAGCGGCTTTATTGAAATTGGCTAACACTTGCGCCGCCATCACCACTGAATTTGAAAACGTGCCAGCGGAATCGCTGTCCCTATTGGCTGACATCAAGCCTGTACGCCCCAGTGCGTACAGCGTGGCGATAGCGCAGCACCGCGTCAGCGAAAAGAATTTTCTTAAGCAAGCCGGTTTGCCGGTTGCGCCTTTTGTTGTTATCAATCAGGCCGAAGATCTGCCAGCCGACGGCGATGCGATGTATCCGGCCATCTTAAAAGTGGCGCGTTTTGGCTACGACGGCAAAGGCCAAGCGCGTGTCAGCAACCAACAAGAAGCCTTGGCAGCGTTCAATGCGTTTGAGCATGAAGAGTGCGTATTAGAGAAAATGCTTAAATTGGATTACGAGGTATCCGTGGTTTTGGCGCGCGATGCGCAAGGTAACGTGGCCAGCTTTCCTACCTCAGAAAATAGCCATTTAAACGGCATATTGGATGTGTCCATTGCGCCGGCTCGTGGCAGCGACGCCATCAGTCACCAAGCACAAAAGTTAGCCAGCATGGTGGCGGAAAAGCTCGACTACACCGGGGTATTGGGGGTGGAGTTTTTTGTTTGCGACGGCGAGTTGTTGGTTAACGAGATGGCGCCACGTCCACACAATTCAGGGCATTACACAATAGATGCGTGCATAACGAATCAGTTTGAACAGCAAGTGCGCGTCCTAACCGGCTTGCCTTTAGGCAGCGCTAAGCAGCACAGTTCGGCGGTCATGGTGAATTTGTTAGGCGACATATGGCCGTCGGCTGACGAGGCGCCGGCCTGGTTAGCGGCCTTGGCCCAATCGCAACTTAAAATGCATTTGTACGGCAAACAGGCCGCACGCGCTGGCCGCAAAATGGGCCATTACACCGTGCTCAGTGCCAACCGCGATGAGGCGATTAAGTTGGCCATGCAAGTGCGCGCCGAATTGAACATTGGTACTTAACATAGGTACTTAAAGCCCGGCAATAAAAAGCCGCATCGGCGATTGCCGGGCATAAAAAAAGCCGAACGTAGGTTCGGCTTTTTTCGTGCATTTTAAGCTTATTCGGCTTTAGCTTTAGGCGCTGCCTTAGCTTTTGGAGCGGCTTTCGCTTTAGGCTCAGCGGCTGCTTTAGCCTTAGGTGCGGCTTTAGCTTTAGGCGATGCGGCGGCTTTCGCTTTTGGGGCAGCGGCAGGTTTAGCTACTTTTTTCGCTACCGGTGCGGCTGTGCCAGCCATCGCTTTAATCGCAGCGTTTAAGCGGCTTTTATGACGTGATGCCTTGTTTTTATGAATGATGTTTTTGTCCGCAATACGGTCAATCACGCTCACGTTTTCGCTGTAAGCAGCTACTGCGGCTGTTTTGTCGCCAGCTTCCACTGCTTTAATGATTTTTTTGATCGCGGTACGCAAAGTAGAGCGCAAACTTGCATTGTGAGCGCGTTGCTTTACTGCTTGACGAGCACGTTTTCTTGCTTGTGCGGTATTTGCCATCTG
>JAIQBT010000010.1 GCA_020035195.1 Methylotenera sp. | reverse complement strand
CCTAAAACAGCAATACTTAATGCAAGTGCAGTTAATTTCGACATACTTAATTCTCCTAATTTATTATATAAACGAGTAACAAGTTAATGCGAACAGCGGCGAACTATGCGGGGCTTTTTCTGACTTAGGGCACCCCGTCATAAAAACGCTAGGGGAATACTGAACGATTTTTACAGAAATGTAAACTTTTTTAAGCACCAATAGCGTGCATGACCCAGAAATGCTAGGTAATCAATTGATTTTATGAGTATATTTATAAAAAATAGCGAAGCCTGCATCCGACTAAATGACGGATTTTTGAGCTAAAACGGCTTTTTTTATGGGGTAATCCCAATGTTTACGCCAGGTGGCCAGCACCCGATTGGGATAATCGGCTTGACCTAAACTGCCGTTGTAACGACCCAGCGCACGAAAAAGATCACCGCCTTCCCTATCCAAATAGCGCCTCAATATAGTGAAGCCCTAGCGTAAATTGGTCCGCAACAAGAATAAATTGTGGTCTGTTGCACCAATAGCGCGTGGCCAAAAAGGCATGATTTGCATAAAGCCACGGGCGCCGACCGGGGAGACGGCATACTTATTAAAGCCACTTTCCACTTACATCAAACCCAAAACCAACTGCGGATCTAGGCCGGCGCGGGTGGCTTCATAATGCACGGTGCGGAGTAGGTCTTCACGGTAAGCCGGGTTGGGTATGCATTTTTTAAGGCGAGATGACATTTCAGACAGCCATGCCTACGCCCTCTTCTGGCGTAGCGAATACCATCTTAACCGGGGCTTTATCGCTGATGCTGCGTTGCATCATAGCTTTGACGGCGTGGGATAAAGGCTCTTCAATTTGCGAGCCGGCATGACTGATCGGGCTAACTAAAAACCCAACACACAATAGGCCTAAGGTTTTAATGAAGCGCTGCATCGCCGTGTTTATGCCACTTTTTGCATGAATTCCAGCACTTGGTCTAGAGGTACGGACTGGGCTTGCTCGGCATTGCGCGCTTTGTATTCAACGGCATTGTCAGCCAAACCGCGCTCACCAATCACCAAACGATGCGGCACACCCATCAAATCCGCCTCGGCAAACATGACCCCAGGTCGCTCGCCCCTGTCGTCTAACATCGCGTCGATACCGGCCGCTTTCAGGTCAGCATAGAGCTTGTTAGCGGCGGCTTGCACTGCCTCGGATTTATCGAACCCTATCGGGCAAATCGCCACAGCGAACGGTGCAATGCTGGCTGGGAAAATAATGCCGCGCTCGTCGAAGCCTTGTTCAATGGCAGCGCCGACGATACGCGACACGCCTATGCCGTAACAGCCCATTTCCATCACTTGGGTTTGGCTTTTTTCATCCAAGTAGGTGGCGTTCATGGCCGCCGAGTATTTGGTGCGCAGTTGGAAAATGTGGCCCACTTCTATGCCTCGGCATAGCGATAGTGTGCCTTTGCCATCTGGACTGGCATCGCCTTCAACCACATTGCGAATGTCGGCAACCAAGCTAGGCTCGGCCAAATCACGGCCGAAATTTACCCCGCTTAAGTGAAACTTGGGTTTGTTTGCGCCGCAGACAAAATCGCTCATGGCGGCCACGGTTTTATCCGCAATCACGGTGATATCAGCTGCCACATTGACAGGGCCAATAAAGCCTGGTGGGCAGTTTAGATGGCCACGAATTTCTTCTTCAGTGGCCAAGCGGAAATCAGCCAAGCCGTCTAGTTTGGCCAATTTCACTTCATTCAAATTGTGATCACCGCGCAATAAGGCTAAGTAAAAGCGGTTGCTGTCATCGGCTTGCTTAACCATGAGGGCGATGGCTTTTACCGTTTGCGTCACACTGATGTTAAGCAAAGCCGCCACATCGGCACAGGCGGTTTGTTTAGGCGTATCCACTTCTTGCATGGTGGTTGTCGGAGCCTGACGCTGAGCCAAGGTAATGGCTTCGGCCATTTCCACATTGGCAGCGTAATCGGAGCTGTCGCAATAGGCTAAACCGTCTTCGCCAGAATCGGCCAAGACATGAAACTCGTGCGAACCATCACCACCGATAGCACCGGTATCGGCTTTGACCGCGCGGAATTTCAAGCCCAAGCGATTAAAAATATGGCTGTAGGCTTGGTACATATTGGCGTAGGTTTGCTCTAAGGAAGCATAGTCGGTATGGAAAGAATACGCATCTTTCATCATGAACTCACGAGCGCGCATCACGCCAAAACGCGGGCGAATTTCATCACGGAACTTGGTTTGAATTTGGTAAAAATTGAGCGGCAATTGCTTGTAGCTGCGAATCTCAGAACGCGCAATGTCAGTGATCACTTCTTCATGAGTGGGGCCAAAGCAGAACTCGCGCTCGTGCCTGTCAGTAATTTTAAGCATTTGTGGGCCAAACACCGCCCAGCGACCGGTTTCATCCCACAATTCGCGTGGCTGCACAGCCGGCATCAGCAACTCCAGCGCACCGGCTTTATTCATCTCTTCGCGCACTATGGTTTCAACCTTACGCAGCACGCGCAAGCCTAAGGGCATCCAACTGTAAAGACCCGAGCCTAAACGCTTAATCAAGCCGGCGCGCACCATCAATATATGGCTTTGCAACTCAGCGTCGTTAGGAGCTTCTTTTTGGGTGTTGAAGAAAAATTGTGAGGCGCGCATGGTGTAGTCGAATCGGAACAAATAAAAGTATGAATTTTACCTTTTAACCGTCGCTTCGTCAGCATAAGTTAGGGCGAATAGAGGATAGCCCAAGTAAAACTTAGCCCGCCTGCAAGTCCGCTAAGCCTTGCATGGCTAATCGCAAATCGTGCCAGGTTTGCGCTTTGTCCAAGGGCTGCGCTAGCAAATGGCCTAGGCCGTGAGTAGCAACCAGCGATTTGCCATGGCAGCTGTGCACTTGAGCACGCAAGGTTGACAAGCTTTCAGTGGATGCCAACAATGCTTGCGCTGCTTGTTCGCCGAACACAACCACCATTTTGGCCAGACTCCCTTGCACGTTTATTAATGCGTCATCCATGGCTTGGGGGGGCGTAGCAACGATGCGCATGGCCTGACACATGTTCTGCAATAATTGCTTTTCTTCTGCGGTTAAACTGGCTTGGGCCACGACAAACAGCCACAGGCCATCCTCACTGCTAAGCTGAGTCCAAACGGATGGGATAGCTATTTCTGGCACGGCTGTCACGGCTTCAGGACTTGAAACCAGCGGCGTTTCCGTGCGTGTTTCGGGTGGTATTTCAGGCAGTATTTCTATAGTCGCTTCGGCTGGAACAGCCACTGGCTCAAGGTCTGGAACAGGGGCCACGGCCTGAGGCAAGGCAGTGCGCAAATGCCAGACTGGCAACAATTCCAATTCTCGTAATACGTCTTCTCGCGTCATCGCACTCGTTGCTCCATCTTTCATCCTAGGGCCAAACCCATTAACACGGCGTCTTCACGGCCGTTTTCTGCTGGGTAATAGCCGCGCCGTATGGCCATTTCATTAAAGCCGGTATTTTCATACAAGGCAATCGCACTCTGATTGCTGATGCGCACTTCCAAAAACACATTGGCGGCTTGGCGACTTTTGGCAAGGTCTAGCATGGTTTGCAATAAACAGCGGCCTAAGCCCTGCTTTTGGCATTCCTTGGCTATGCTTAAATTCAGCAAATGGGCTTCGTCCAACACCAACATCATCAAGGCATATCCTATTATTTTTTCGTTGCGCCATAGCACGTAAGCACTGTAGCCTGACGCTAGGGAATCGCTAAAATTACCGCGCGTCCATGGGTAGGGGTAAATCACTTTTTCTATGGCCATAATCGTGTCTAAATCGGCCAGTTGCATGGGCCGAAATTGATCGCTGGCCGTCAGGCCATAAGGCATGCTGGGCTTTAACATTACAGTTGCTCACCCAATGCACGCTCGGCAGTTTTAAGGGCCACCCGATTGCGTATGTAAATAGGCAAGGCTACGCCCGCTGGCATGGCACGGCCCCCGGCAAAGTCAGCTTTGGTTAAAGCAATTACGGCCATGGCCGAAGGCAAACAAGCCGGCTGCGTGGCAAGCAACTGATGGCCATACACCGCAACTAAGCTTTCCGTATAAGCCTGCCAACCGCTTCCGGCACCGGTCCAACCTGTGCCTGCTAAAGCTGGAACCGCTTCCGGTTTACATACAGTCGGTTCAGCATGGGTTTGCCATTGCTCACCGATTTTTTCGTAGGCGGCGTGATATACCTCGCCCATGCGCGCATCCAAACACGCGATGACTTTATTCGCGCCACTGGTTTGCGCTAAAGCCAGCAAAGTACACACCCCTAACACTGGCAAATTGGCTCCTAAGCCCAAGCCTTGAGCCACGCCGGCAGCAATCCGCACGCCTGTGAACGAGCCCGGGCCTGCCCCAAAAGCCAATCCATTTAAATCGCTTAATTGCAAATTAGCCTGGCTCAGCAAAGCTTCTATCTGCGGCAAAATAATTTGCGAGTGCGTTTGTCCGGCGTTCTTCTCAAACACATAGGAGGCATCGCCCTTGATTAAGGCCAGCGACAGGTATTCAGTAGAAGTGTCAAATGCAAGTAAATTCACGGCTGCTTAGTGCTCATTTTTATCAGATGCTATTTTGCCACGCATCTGCTTAATTTGCCCACGCTGGGTTTTACTTTCCAAGCGCCTTTGTTTGGATCCGTAACTTGGCCTGGTGGCGTAACGGGCAGGCAAGACTTTATTGGCCGCGTTGACGATGTCGTGCAAGCGCTTAATGGCGTCTTTTTTATTAGCCTCTTGAGTGCGGTATTGCTGGGCTTTTAACACCAACACGCCTTGATCATTAATGCGGCTGTCTTTTAATTGCAGCAAACGCTGCTTTAAGGCGTCCGATAAACTCGAGGCGGCGATATCAAAACGCAGGTGTATGGCACTGGAGACTTTATTCACATTTTGCCCACCTGCCCCTTGCGCACGAATGGCCGTCAGTTGGTAGTCGGATTCTGGTAGAAGCAACATCAGGCTTGATCTGGCGTTTGAAAAAACGCTTGCACCTCAGCTAAGTCGCGCGTGCGTTTGAATGGCGGCAAACTTTGCCATATTTTTTTACCGTAACTTTTGCTGATCAAACGCGGGTCGCACAGCATCAGCACGCCGCGGTCTTTTTCATCGCGTATCAAGCGACCGGCGCCTTGCTTCAAGGTAATCACGGAGTAGGGCAATTGGTATTCCATAAAAGCATTTTTACCTTCGGAGTTAAGCTTATCCACGCGTGCAGACAGCACCGGATCGTCCGGCGGGGCAAATGGCAATTTATCGATGATGACCACGCTCAAAGCTTCGCCACGCACATCCACGCCTTCCCAAAAACTTTGCGAACCGACCAAGACCGCATTGCCCAAAAGTCGGAATCGATCCAACAATTCGGTACGCGAGCTGTCGCCTTGCAACAACAAAGGGCTTTCTATGCCCATTTCGGCAAAGGCTTCTTTCAATAAGGCGTGAATTTCGCGCATGGCGCGCAAACTGGTGGACAAGACAAAGGCCCTGCCACCACTGGCTTGCAAGACAGGCAGTGCCGCGGCCACCACGCTGGCCGTGTAACTGGGGCTGTTCGGGTCTGGCATGTCGGTTGGCACATAGAGCAATGCCTGTGCCGGGTAGTCAAACGGGCTTTCCCAAAAACCGGTTTTGGCGTCTTGCAAACCCATTTGCGCTTGGTAATGGCTGAAATCACTTTTGACCGCCAAGGTGGCCGAGGTGAATACCCAAGCGCGCGATTGGGCGTTAAGCTGCTTACCAAAGCCCTCCGCCACGCTTAATGGCGTGGCATGTAATTGCACGGTATGGCTGAATACTTCTACCCAACGCACCAGATTTTGGTTGGTGGCGGCTTGCCAACGGCTGAATAACTCGCATAAGGCCAAGCTGCGTTGCCAACATTTTTCCAACAAGGAATCCCGAGCGGCTTGGGTTTCTAACACCTGAGCTAGGTTTTCTAATTGCCCTAGCAAATGGGTTAAAGCGCCCTCAAAGCCTTTTAAAGCCAAGGCTTTTTCAACGGGTAAACGCGCACCTTCGTAGGCAAACACCAAGCGAAAATCTTTGGCGGCTTTTTCTAACAAGGGCACGGCTTGGCCCAAGGCTTGGCAATCTTTAGCCACGCTTAAATAAGCGGCGGTGCAATCGTGGGCCAGTTCTAAAATTTGACCGCTGGACACGTCCTCGCCAAAAAACAAACCGGCCACCTCAGGCAGTTGGTGCGCTTCATCGAATATCACGGTATTAGCGGTGGGCAAGAGCTCGGCCACGCCTTCGTCGCGCAACATGACATCGGCAAAAAACAGGTGATGATTGACCACCACCACATCGGCCGCCAACGCTTGTTTACGCGCTTCCATGACAAAGCATTCTTTGTAATTCAGGCAATCGCCACCCAAGCAATTATCGCGTGTTGAAGTGACGCTGGACCAAATCATGGCGTTTTCCGGCACGCTGTTCAGCTCGCTTTTATCGCCGGTTTTGCTGTTTTCGGCAAAGGTTTGAATCACGTGCAGGTATTTAGCATCGTCGCGGGAGGCAAAGCGGCCTTCTTGCGCGGCGCGCGCTAAGTGGTAATGGCAGACATAATTGGCACGGCCTTTCAACATGGCCACCGTGACCGGCACTTTCAATGCGTCGCGCACATTAGGCAAATCGCGGCTGAACAATTGGTCTTGTAAGTTTTTGGTGCCTGTGGAAATAATCACCTTGCCACCGCTTAATAAGGCCGGCACTAAGTAGGCAAAGGTTTTACCGGTGCCGGTGCCGGCTTCTGCTACCAACTGGCTATTGTTGTCTATGGCATCGGCGATGGCTAAGGCCATCTCCAACTGTTGCGTGCGCTCACTAAACCCAGCAACATGCTTGGCCAGCATGCCGTCCTTGGCGAAAACTTGTTCTAGGGTGGGCGTCGTCATAGAGGCCGTCATTATCCCACGACTTAGGCTTAGCGGTTGCGGCTAAATGATTATTTAGCCGTGCGGGCTAGGGCCTAAAATAGGCGCTGTTTTTAGCAAAAAATAGTGATATAAAACAGTGTGATAGATAAAAAATAGTAGATTTCAAGGGCGAGTGTTATAATGCCCGCCGTGAAGAAAAAATTACCCCATTCCTACTTTCTGTTTTTGTTGCTAGCCATGCTCAGCACGCCTTGCATGGCCGTCGAGCCGGCATTAACCCTAACAGAAACCTTAGCCGAGGCGCCAAGCGCTAGCGAGCCCAGCGAGGTCGCAACAGGCTGGTCCAGTCGCGTCAGTGAAGTGCTGGTCAACGCCTTAAGCTTGACCGGCGTGCGTTACAAATACGGCGGCAACTCACCCGAAACTGGCTTTGATTGCAGCGGCTTTGTTCGCTACGTGTTCAAACAAGCCGCCAGCTTAACCCTGCCGCACAGCGCCATGGCCATTAGTCAATTGGGCAAAAGTGTGTCTAAAGACGAATTGCAACCGGGGGATTTGGTGTTCTTTAACACCTTAAGAAGCACGTTTTCGCACGTGGGGATTTATTTAGGCAATAACCGCTTCATCCATTCGCCCAGCAAAGGCGGCAAAGTTCGCGTGGAAAACATGGACGATGTCTATTGGGCGAAAAACTTTAATGGTGCCCAGCGCATAGACCAAGCCAAACTTAGCGCGGCAGAATAAGCTGCTTACCAACTAATTATCGGTCAACCTCACGGGCGTGTCGGAATGGCCTAAATCGCGATTCGGGTCTATGCAATCGCGCACCAACTGCTTCACTTCTTTGGCTTCTGGAAAACGGCCGGCGGCCTTGCGTGAAAACAGCAATTGCTGATTCAGCCTAATATCAAATACCCCATTGCTGCCAGGCTTTAAGCTCACGCTGCTTAAATCTTGTTCGAAGGTCGTGAGTAATTCTTGTGCCAACCAAGCGGCACGAAGCAGCCAGCGGCATTGCGTGCAATAGTTAATTTCGATATGGTGTTCAGTCAATTTGATTGCCCTTACTGTTATACTTTAGCTTGATTGAAATCGTGAATCACAAAACGCTACACGGAACTAATAAGCCCGCACTTGTCATAAAGCTGCTCGCTTTTTTTCCCAGGGATAATACACCATGCAAGTAAAAAACAAATACCAAGGCTTCACTAAAATTGGCTTGGTTTTCGCCGGCCTCATTGTCGGCTTAATGCTGAGTTTAACTTACTCTGCCGTGGCAGAAAAAATGGTTAAGCCGCAATTACCGATAGAAGACTTGCGTGCTTTTGCTGAAGTGTTTGGCAAAATTAAAAGCGACTACGTCGAACCGGTGGAAGACAAGAAATTGATTTCCGAAGCCATCAGCGGCATGCTCACCGGCTTAGATCCACACTCCACTTACATGGATGTGGATGCATTCAAAGACATGCAAGCGGCCACGCAAGGAGAGTTCGGTGGCTTAGGCATAGAAGTGGGCATGGAAGACGGTTTAGTCAAAGTGATTTCACCGATTGAAGATTCACCGGCTTACGCCGCCGGCATTAAGAGCGGCGACCTCATCATGAAATTGGATGAAAAACTAGTCAAAGGCATGACCTTAAACGACGCAGTTAAAATCATGCGCGGCAAACCAGACACCCCGATTACCTTAACCATCTTACGTAAAAATGAGGCTAAACCTTTATTGGTTACTTTGGTGCGCGCCATCATTAAAAACAAAAGCGTGAAGTTCAAACTGACTGAGCCAGGTTATGCCTATGCTCGCGTCACCCAATTCCAAGAACACACGGGCGAGGATTTAGCCAAAGCCATCAACAGCATGTACGCTGAAAACAAGGGGCCGTTTAAAGGCTTTGTGTTGGATTTGCGTAACGATCCGGGCGGCTTGTTGAATGGTGCAGTGGGTGTTTCTGCTGCGTTCTTACCTAAAGACACCTTGGTGGTATACACCGAGGGCAGGGCAGCCGACTCTAAAATGAACCTCACCGTTAACCCGGAAAATTATGCCCGCGGTGGTGCAGCCAATGACTACATGCGGGACATTCCAGCCGATTTAAAAACCGTGCCCATGGCTGTGCTGATCAACGCAGGCTCGGCTTCTGCCTCAGAAATCGTGGCCGGCGCCTTGCAAGACCACAAACGCGCCACCTTAATTGGCGTGCGCAGTTTCGGTAAAGGTTCGGTGCAAACCATCATGCCTATGAATAACGGCGCGGCGATTAAATTGACCACGGCCCGTTACTTCACGCCCAAAGGCCGCTCCATTCAAGCCAAAGGCATAGAGCCGGATTACTATGTGGAAGATGGCACAGACCAATCCAACAACATACACGAAGCGGATTTGTCACGTCACTTATCCAACCCTAAAGAGGCGACCACTGGCAGCAAAACCAAGCCGGAAAACAACGCCGCTGCGGCCGCTGCGAAAGCCAAATTGAATGAGAAAAAATTTGCTGAAGCGAGCGCACCTATAGAGCCAGCCAGCAAGGATGACGTGCAATTTACCCAAGCCATGAATTTCCTAAAAGGCAAACCGGTCATTAAATCCGAACCGCCCAAAGGTGAAGTACCTAAAGTGGAAACGCCAGCGGAGAAATAAGCGGTTTTAGTTAGCCGCACTGCAAGCCATACCCGCCTGCTGGTCAGGCGGGTTTTTTATGGGATTAAGCTAAATACACCATGCCAATAATTTTATACCCGCCAGGTCATACAGCCTGTCGGGCTGAGTTTATAATAGGATCATGAGCACCACCATCCAAGACCTGATTGTAGAAGCCGAACGCTGCGTTGCTTGCGGCTTGTGCTTACCGCACTGCCCAACCTACAGAAAAACCGGCTCCGAGGCCGACTCCCCTAGGGGACGCATACAACTCATGCGCGCTGTAGCACAAGACTTATTACCCAATAACGATAGATTCAAACAACACATAGACTTGTGTTTGAGTTGCCGCAGTTGCGAAACGGCCTGCCCAAACAGCGTGGCATACGGCCGCTTAGTTGACAGCACCCGCGCCCTGTTTATTCCCAAGAAAAACTTCGTTTTAAGCTTGGCCAAACCGTTTATCCGTTGCCGTGCATTAATGAATGGTCTGGTTCGACTGCTTAAGCTAACGCAGCCATGGCTAAGACATACAGTGCCAGCAGCCAAATTATTACCGCCATTAAGCACGCCCCTCCACTGGCAAACCCTTTACCCAAGTACCGCTGCAAAGCAACAAGGTGAGGTCAGTTTGTTTTTAGGCTGTGCCAGCCAAGCGCTTGACAGCCAGACCTTGCAAGCGGCCATCCATGCCCTTAATGGCTTAGGCTATGCAGTGCACATTCCTGCGCAACAAAGCTGCTGTGGCAGCATCGCTAGGCAAATGGGGGATGGCGCAGAAGCCAGTGCATTGCTGGCAAAAAATCGGAACAGCTTTGCCAGCGCGTGGCCCATTCTGACTGTCGCCAGCGGTTGTGGGGCAGGCTTGGCCGACTACTTACCCAGCCATAGCGTTAAAGACATCAGTGCCTTTTTAGCCGAATGCGATTGGTCTCAGGTGTCGCTTAAGCCGCTAGCTCAACGCATCGTTGTGCAAGACCCGTGCACCCTACGCAATGGCCAAAAAAGCCATGCCGCGGTGTACAGCTTATTAAAGAAAATACCCCAAGCTGAAGTGGTCGCTTTAAGCGGCAACGGCCAATGCTGTGGCGGCGCCGGTGCTTACATGCTGACGCAGCCAGCCATGGCCACCCAACTTTTAAACGACAAACTGCAGGCCATTAAAGCCCGCGATGTGCAATTACTAGCCACCTCCAATATAGGCTGTAGCCTGCATATAGCCCGCGGTTTGGCCGAGCAAAACATAGCGGTGCAAATTAAGCACCCAGTACAAATCATCGCCCAGCAAATGGCTAGGGCTGCAAAATAGATTAAATGGCGACTAGGCAGGGTAAACTGATCGTATGTTCACTAAATTAGACAGCCTCATTGTTGAGTTCGATACCGGCTTACGCACCTTGCTAGCCCAACCACGCAGCATGCGCCCTCATCCGGATGCGGCCATCGCCGAAGCGGATTTAAGTGCTTCTGAAAAAAAACAGGCCTGCGCTTTAATGCGTGTGAATCATACCGGTGAAGTTTGCGCACAAGCTTTGTACAGCGGTCAAGCTTTGACAGCCCATAGCGAGCGAACGGCAGTTGCCTTAAAGCAAGCCGCGCAAGAAGAAACCGACCATCTGGCTTGGTGCGAAAGCCGCATCAAGCAATTGGGTGGCCGCACCAGCCTACTCAATCCGGTCTTTTATGCCGGCTCTTTTGGCTTGGGGCTGCTGGCTGGCGCCTTGGGGGATCGCTGGAATTTAGGCTTTGTAGCGGAAACGGAAAAACAAGTGGAAGCGCACTTGGCCAGCCATTTAGAAATATTGGCCACGGCAGACCAAAAAACCCGTAAGATTGTTGAACAAATGCAAGTCGACGAGGCTGCCCATGCCAAACAAGCCAGAGACCATGGCGCCGCCGAATTACCCAGCCCCATCAATTTTTTAATGCGCAAGGTAGCCAAGGTGATGACCACTGCCAGCTACCGTATATAAGAGGTCAGTTTCATGCAAAAATTTAGCGACGTATTACTCACACTGGATGACGCCTCACACGTGCAGCGCATGGAACTGTTCCATCAGGACGGCAAGCCGGCTGGGGTCATAGAAAACAAACCCGGCAGCCAAGGCTCGGTTAAGGTGTACTACCATCTCTACCGCATGTACGGTGAAATATCCTTGGACGCCGCCGTTGAAGGCTTAAGTCTGTTTGCCGAACACAGCAGCGATGCAGAAAATTGCCCGGGAAAACACCCAAACATAGACCGATTATTGAACCTATTGGAAGACGAAAAATCCCTCAGCGTCAAAGTCACCGAAAGTCCGCTTTAGTTTTTTCTCGCCACACACCCGCTTTATTGTTTATTTCGGTTTTATTCAGTTAAAACTTAGGTAAAATTCCACTCTCTTTTTCATAGGTGTATCCCCATGTTTGTTCACCCGCAATTTGACCCCATCGCCATACACCTTGGCAGCTTTGGCATCCATTGGTACGGCTTGATGTACCTCACTGGCTTTTTAGCCTTTTTAGCCTTAGGTAAATGGCAGATTACTCACCGCACTTGGCATGGCTGGACTGTGCCCATGTTAGACGACGCCTTATTTTTTGGCGCGCTGGGGGTAATTTTAGGTGGCCGCTTAGGCTATGTATTGTTTTATCAACTGGATTATTTCATGCAGCACCCCGCGCAAATTCTAGCGGTGTGGCAAGGCGGCATGAGTTTCCATGGCGGCTTGTTGGGCGTGTTGTTGGCCATGGGTTTGTTTGCCAATAAATACCAATTAAAATGGATCAGTGTGATGGATTTTATCGCGCCTTTGGTGCCTATCGGTTTGGGTGCTGGGCGCTTAGGCAACTTCATTAACGGTGAGTTGTGGGGCCGCGTCACCAACACCGATTACGGCATGGTATTCCCGCAAGTGGACGGCTTATTGCGCCACCCATCGCAACTGTACGAGTTTGCCTTAGAAGGTATTTTTCTGTTCCTGCTACTTTGGATTTACTCAGCCAAAGCCAGAGCGCCTGGTAGGATTGCCGCCTTGTTCTTGATAGGCTACGGCAGCGTACGCTTCATTGCCGAATACACCCGTGAACCAGACAGCTACTTAGGTTTATTATCCATGGGCTTTAGCATGGGCCAATGGTTAAGCTTACCCATGGTATTAATAGGCATTGCACTTTGGGTGACGGCACCCAAGCGCTAATTCATCCATTCCTTTGAGCCATAAAAAAACGGACGCCTAGGCGTCCGTTTTTAATTACATGACTGCTAGTTAAGCGTGGTAAGCGCGCTCACCGTGCTCTGTAGTATCCAAGCCTTCACGCTCTGATTCTTCAGACACACGTAGACCGATCACCATGTCCACTAATTTGAATGCAATCACAGATACCACGGCAGACACCACGATGGCTGTACCTACTGCGTACGCTTGGGCTGTCATTTGTGCTGCAAAGTTGTATTCACCTACTGCGTTAGCCACGTAGTCGTATACACCCATGCCGCCTAGCGCTGGGTTTACAAACACACCCGTAGCTAATGCACCAAAGATACCACCAACCGCATGCACACCGAACACATCCAATGCATCGTCATAACCTAAGCAGTATTTCACTTTAGCCACAAAGAAGTAGCAGATCGGTGACACTAGCAAGCCGATGATGATGGCACCCATAGGGCCGACGAAACCACAGGCTGGGGTAATCGCAACCAAACCAGCTACAGCCCCAGAAGCGGCACCTAGCATGGATGGTTTACCTTTTAGTAGCCATTCTGAGAATGCCCATGACAAGGTAGCAGCACCGGTTGTAATCATGGTGTTAACTAGAGCCAAAGCAGCGTAGCCGTTTGCTTCTAAGTTAGATCCTGCATTGAAACCAAACCAACCTACCCATAGCAGCGCAGCGCCCACCATGGTTAGCGTCAAGCTGTGTGGTGTCATGGATTCTTTACCGTAACCGATACGTTTACCCACCATGATGGCACCTACTAAACCGGCCACACCCGCGTTGATATGCACTACCGTACCGCCAGCAAAGTCTAATGCGCCTTTAGCCCATAACCAACCGGCATTCGCCACCACTGTTTCCAATGACGCAGCGTCAGTAATCGCATCAGGACCGTCCCAATACCAAACCATGTGAGCCATAGGCAAGTAAGCAAAGGTGAACCATAAGACCATAAAGGCAAGAATGGCAGAGAACTTCATACGCTCAGCAAAGGCACCAATGATCAAGGCCGGTGTGATGGCGGCAAAGGTTAATTGGAAAGCCACGAACACTAACTCAGGAATCACCACCCCTTTACTGAAGGTCGCTGCCATGGAGTCTGGTGTAATGCCTGCCAAGAAGACTTTTGCTAAACCGCCAAAGTACGGACTGCCGCCGGTAAAGGCCACGCTGTAACCGTAAATTACCCACAATACCGCCATTAAGGAGAAAATCATGAAGGTTTGCATGAGCACAGACAGCATATTTTTTTGGCGCACTAAACCGCCGTAAAATAAGGCCAAGCCTGGGATCACCATTAAGGTTACCAACACGGTTGAAATCAACATCCATGCGGTGTCACCTTTGTTTGGTGTTGGCGCTGGTGCGGCTGCCGCTTCTGCTGGTACAGCTGCATCAGCAGCCGGTGCCACTACCGCTGCTGCTTCGGCTGCAGGTGCAGCCTCTTCAGCGTAAGTGTTGGCAGCTAGGCCTAGGCCCAGTGTTGCTACTAGAGCAAAGATCGAAAGTAATTTTTTCATTATCATCCCCTTATAAGGCTTCTATACCGGTTTCACCGGTACGAATGCGATAGACTTGTTCGAGATTAAAGACAAAAATCTTGCCGTCGCCGATCTTGCCTGTGGCGGCTGATTTTTCAATCGCATCCACTACTTGATCTAGCAACTCGTCTTTAATCGCTACTTCCAACTTAACTTTAGGTAAAAAATCCACCACGTATTCAGCACCACGATAGAGCTCGGTGTGCCCTTTTTGGCGACCAAAACCTTTTACCTCAGTGACGGTAATGCCTTGAACCCCAATGTTAGAAAGGGCTTCACGCACTTCATCAAGCTTAAACGGTTTGATAATTGCGGATACAAATTTCATGAGTGCCTCCTTATAGGCGGGATAAACCCGCCAAATTTAGATTAGAACGTTTTTTGTACGAATGCAGTGAAAGTGCTTTTTGCAATGTTGCCACCTGTATAAGCGCCGTATCCAGCTGCTGAACCGTCTGTATCTGAGTAATACGCACCGACGTTTACACCATTGCTAAACGCTTTGGTCGCGCCTACTTTCCAATCGGTGTAGCTGTATAAATCGTCATTAGAATTAGTATAAGAAGGGCTACCATCAAACTCTTGGCGACCTACGTGCAAGTTAGCCGTAACACCTGAATCCGCTAATGGGATGTTGGCGTTTAATTCTGCGTAGTAAGAGCCACTTGCATTAGCGTTACCAAAGCCATTTTTAGATACGATGTATGACATTTTACCTTGCAACCATTTGTAGCTTAATGCACCGTAAACTTCAGTTGTCTCAGCCGCTTTATAGCCATCAAGTTGTTTGCCTGGATAGATGTATTGCAATGCACCGATGTTATAACCGATGTCACCGATGCTGTTAGCGTAACCGCCGTACACATCTAACTCCAAGCTTGAATTGTCATAGGTGCCGCCATCTTCCAACCAACTGATGTTAGAACCCCAAGCACCCAAATAAAAACCACTAGAATGAGCAAAATCTACGCCGCCTTGAATTGATGGCTTTTCAGCAGTCTGTGTCAAACCACGGAAGATGTATTGGCTATACAAACCCACGTTGTAGCTAACGGTGTATGCCGGTGCTGGTGCCGCGTCCGCAGCGAAAACTGCGGTTGGTAATGCTAAGGCGCCTAAAACGGCGATGGTAACTAATGATTTACGCATGGTATTTCTCCTTGATTAATGTTTAGAATAAACAAAGCTATTCGGGAATATATAAGCAATTGGTATGCCAACTATTTTTATGTTTAAAATCAATGGCCTATATTTTTTATTGATCATCACCCAATTAACCTCATGCACCAAAACCTGCTAATATGACACCTAGACACAAGGAGATGCCATGTTTAGCTCGGATAAATTAAATGAAATATCTAACAAAATCAAAGCTGTAGTTAAGGACTCCCCTTTGGGTGATGCGGAAAAAAATATCCATGCACTATTAAAGAGCGTGTTCACCAAAATGGATCTTGTAACACGCGAAGAATTTGACGTGCAGGCTGATGTATTGCGTTCTACCCGCGAAAAGCTTAATGCCCTAGAAAAACAATTAGTCGAAATTTCCAAAAAACAATCGTAGCTAACGCCGAAGAATTCGGATGGGCTTTCAAAGAAAGTCATTAAGCCAATTACGAATCAGCATTAACCGCTCAAATACAATTTTCTTGAGCTAAATTGCCCAAGAGTTCAAGCATCAAAGCTAGCAACTCATACCCCTAATCATCATGCCCTAAAATTTGCCTTTAGCCTGCCACAAAACGGTGCATATTAATCAGATTCAGTGCGCTATGCCCTCTGCCGCATTCATACAATAACGCAGGCACCAAAACCAAGTCAGGCAACAATCCAACCTTGCCAATGTTATAATGCCGCATCCATACATCATGCTTGCCATTTAACCATGTCGCAAACCACCGTCTCGGTCACCGAGCTTACCCTTAGAGCCTTACTTAAAGAGCGCATCCTTATCTTAGATGGCGCCATGGGCACCATGATTCAGCAATACAAGCTGAGCGAAGCGGATTACCGCGGCACTCGCTTTGCCGACTTTGCCGCACCCGCGGGCGAACGCGAGTTGTTTGTTAAAGGCAATAACGAGTTATTGACCTTAACCCAAGCGCACGTCATACAAGAAATCCACGAGCAGTATTTGGCCGCCGGTGCCGATATCATCGAAACCAATACCTTTGGTGCCACCAGCGTTGCGCAAGACGATTACCACATGGCGCATCTGGTCTACGAGATGAATGTGCAAGCCGCCAAACTCGCTAAAGCGGCCTGCCTTAAATACAGCACACCGGACAAGCCGCGCTTTGTCGCCGGCACCTTGGGGCCTACGCCTAAAACTGCCAGCATTTCACCGGACGTGAACGACCCTGCAGCACGCAACGTTAACTTTGATCAGTTGGTGGACGCGTATTTAGAACAAACCCGCGCTTTGGTAGAGGGTGGCGCAGACATTCTGATGGTGGAAACCATCTTTGATACTTTAAATTGCAAAGCCGCCTTGTTTGCCATTGATAGCTTCTTTGACGAATCCGGCTTGCGCTTGCCCATCATGATTTCAGGCACCGTCACCGACGCTTCCGGCCGCATTTTATCCGGCCAAACCGTGACCGCTTTTTGGCACTCAGTGCGCCATGCTAAACCGCTGACCATAGGTTTAAATTGCGCCTTGGGTGCTACGCTGATGCGCCCCTATGTAGAAGAGTTGTCCGCCATAGCCGATACCTATGCCTGCATCTACCCCAACGCCGGCCTGCCCAATCCCATGTCGGACACGGGCTTTGATGAAACGCCAGACGTCACCTCCAGCCTAGTGAAAGAGTTTGCCGAAAGCGGCTTTTTGAACATCGCCGGTGGTTGCTGCGGCACCACCCCAGCGCACATAGCCGCGATATACCAAGCTATCAAAACCATCAAACCGCGCCAGGTGCCTAGCCTGCCGATCAGCCTTAAATTATCTGGCTTGGAACCCTTTGTGATTAACGACGATTCCTTGTTTGTTAACGTAGGCGAACGCACCAATGTCACTGGCAGCAAGGCGTTTGCGCGCATGATCATCAACGAGCAATACGATGAAGCACTGACGGTGGCGCGACAACAAGTGGAAAACGGCGCACAGGTGATCGACATCAACATGGACGAAGGCATGCTGGACGCCGTGAAAGCCATGACCCACTTCTTAAACTTGATCGCCTCCGAACCTGACATTGCGCGCGTGCCCATCATGCTGGATTCAAGCAAATGGGCCGTCATCGAAGCCGGATTAAAGTGCGTGCAAGGCAAAGCCATCGTCAACTCCATTTCCATGAAGGAAGGCGAAGCCGAGTTTTTACGTCAAGCTAAATTGTGCCAGCGTTATGGCGCCGCCGTCATAGTGATGGCCTTTGATGAGCAAGGCCAAGCGGATACCTTCGCCCGTAAAACAGAAATTTGCCAACATGCTTATAATTTACTAGTGGGCATGGGCTTCCCGGCCGAAGACATCATTTTCGATCCCAACATTTTCGCGATCGCCACTGGCATAGAGGAACACAACAATTACGCCGTGGACTTCATCGAAGCCACGCGCTGGATTAAACAAAACCTGACACACGCCAAGATTTCGGGTGGCGTGTCCAACGTCAGCTTTAGCTTTAGGGGCAACGACCCGGCGCGTGAAGCCATACACACGGTATTTTTATACCACGCCATACAAGCGGGCATGACCATGGGCATCGTCAATGCCGGCATGATGGGCGTTTACGATGATTTGCCTGAGGACTTACGCACACGGGTTGAAGACGTGGTGTTGAACCGCCCCATAGTCCCAAGCAATCCATTAGCCGCCACCGAGCGCATGATAGAAATTGCCGGCACCTTAGTCGCTGGCGGGAAGAAAGAAGCCGCCACCTTAGAATGGCGCGGCACGGCAGAAGCACCCACGCCCGTCGCAAAACGCTTGAGCCACGCCATGGTGCACGGCATCAACGAATTCATCGTGGAAGACACCGAAGAAGCGCGGGCGGCCATTGCAGAGAATGGCGGACGACCTATCCACGTGATAGAGGGCCCCTTGATGGATGGCATGAACGTGGTGGGCGATTTGTTTGGCCAAGGCAAAATGTTTTTACCGCAGGTGGTGAAATCCGCGCGGGTGATGAAGCAAGCGGTGGCGCATTTAATTCCTTACATCGAGGCAGAAAAAGCCGCCGATGAAAAACGCACCGGCATCGTTGCTAAGCCTAAAGGCAAAATGGTCATCGCTACCGTTAAAGGCGACGTGCACGACATAGGCAAGAATATCGTGTCCGTGGTCTTGCAATGCAATAACTTTGAAGTGGTCAACATGGGCGTTATGGTCCCGGCGGCAGAGATTTTGGCCATGGCTAAAGCCGAAAAAGCGGACATCATAGGCTTGTCCGGTTTGATCACGCCGTCGCTGGAAGAAATGACGCACATCGCTAAAGAAATGCAGCGCGACCCGTATTTTAAAGCCCTTAAAATGCCCTTGCTAATTGGCGGCGCCACGACTTCACGCGCCCATACGGCCGTGAAAATTGCGCCGCATTACGACGGACCGATTATTTATGTGGCCGATGCATCACGCTCAGTGTCGGTGATGCAGTCCTTGCTGACGGTGGATAGCCGCGATGCCTACATAGCTGATGTGGCCGCCGATTATGAAAAAGCCCGTCAGCAACATGCCAATAAAAAAGGCACGCCTATGCTGACTTTAGCCCAAGCGCGGGCCAATAAAGCCAAGCTGTCATTTAGCGGTGCTAACGCCCCCGTCAAACCAAAATTCATAGGCCGGCGTGAAATCAAAAATGCCGATTTAAGCGTGATTGCCCAATACATCGATTGGACACCGTTCTTTCAAACCTGGGATTTGGCCGGTTTTTACCCCGCCATTTTGAGCGATAAGGTGGTGGGTGAAACCGCCAGCAAATTATTCGCTGAAGCGCAAACCATGCTGAAAAAAATCATAGACGGTCGCTGGTTAAGCGCCAATGGCGTGGTCGCCTTAATGCCAGCCAATACGGTGAATGATGATGACATTGAAATCTACAGCGACGACAGCCGCCAACAGGTCGCTTTTACCTATTACGGTATGCGCCAACAAACGCAAAAGCCGGTAATCGATGGCGTGGCCAGGCCCAACCAATGTTTGGCCGATTTCATTGCGCCAAAATCCACGCCGGATTACATCGGTTTATTTGCAGTCACGGCTGGCTTAGGCGCAGAAAAACACATCAAGAAATTCGAGGATGGCCACGACGATTACAGCAGTATTTTATTCAAGGCCTTGGCGGACCGTTTGGCTGAGGCCTTTGCTGAATACTTGCACGAACGCGTGCGTGTGGATTTTTGGGGTTATGCCGCCGATGAACAGTTAGACAAACCGGCCTTGATTAAAGAACAGTACCGAGGCATACGGCCGGCACCAGGCTACCCAGCCTGCCCAGACCACACCGTCAAGCCTGACATGTTCAACTTACTGCAATGCGACAGCATAGGCATGCAGCTCACCGAATCGTTTGCCATGACGCCAGGTGCGGCTGTGTCTGGCTTTTACTTTGCTCATGCCGAGGCCAA
>JAIQBT010000024.1 GCA_020035195.1 Methylotenera sp. | reverse complement strand
ATTTAGGACATCCCCATGCAAATTGCAATGAACACAGTAGTATCAATGACTTACGAACTAAAAGACGCCGATGGCAACGTATTGGAATCCAGCGCAGAACCGGTGGCTTACCTGCACGGCGGTTACGACAACATTTTCCCTAAAGTGGAAGAAGCCATGCACGGCAAAAACATAGGTGATGTGGTCATCGTGGACCTACAACCGGTCGACGCCTTTGGCGAATACGACGAAGAGTTGGTGCAAATTGAGCCAAGCAGCGCTTTCCCATCAAACGAACTGAAAGTGGGCATGCAGTTTGAAGGTGAAGACGATACCGGTGAAGTGATCTTGTACACCGTGACGGAAATTGCCGATGGCAAAGTCATCGTAGACGGCAACCACCCATGGGCAGGCGAACGCGTGGTATTCACGGCCACCATTAAAGACGTGCGTGCGGCGAATAAAGAAGAAGTGACGCATCAACACGTGCATGGCGCTGGCGGTCATCACCACTAATTGGCGAATTAAATAAAAAAGGCGCTCGTGATTGAGCGCCTTTTTTATGCAACCATGAACGTAAAAAGGTTAGGCTGCCACTTGCATTGGATGAATTTCATGCGCAATCTTTTCGCCCACTAAAATTTGCGCCTGTTTAAGATCAAAACTTGACTGCAGGTTTAACCAAAACTGCGGTGTAGTATTAAAAAAATGAGCCAATCTTAGGGCAGTATCCGTTGTAATGCGACGACGCTCACGAACCACTTCATTAATTCTTGGCGCAGGCACACGCAGCTCGATTGATAGCGCATTCGCACTCAGACCCAGAGGCAACAGGTAATCTTCTCTCAGGATCTCACCAGGATGTATGGGCCTCATGTTATTTTCAATCATTTCCAATTTCTCAATCAAAAACATAGAGTAATTCTATATTAAGCAAGCCTAAAACCTAGCAAAAGGCTAGGTTCTTAAACAACCCCAATAAAAACAGCCAGCATTCTATTAACACTCAGCAACTCTTCTTGCGATAATCGGCCAAAAACCGGCCCAATTTTATCCCGTGCTACGGTTTGCACTTTGTCCACCATCACATCCGACGGTCTAGACAGCCCGTTAATTTCATTAGGCGCTATCGTCACGCGAAACAATGGCGTATCCCGTAACTCGCTGGTTACAGGCAAGATCACTACCGAGGGATGCTCAGAAAAAAGATCGGATTGAATAACAAGAGCGGGGCGTGGTTTGCCATAATCGCCTTGCAGTGCAATCGTGACTAAATCTCCACGTTTCATTGCCACCCTTCTGTGTCAGCCGCTTGCTCTAACCATGTCAGTGTTTCAACTTCTTGGGGGTCAGACCGCAACATTAAAGATTGGCGCTTGCACTCTTCAGAAAATGTAGCTTGCCGTGTGTCCGGGACCCAAATTTGCACCGGTCGCAATCCATTAGCACGCAATTCGGCCCTGTGTTTTTGCACCCGCTGTGCATTGTCAGTACGCATAGTTAAAACCTCACCTTGAATCGTTACATGTAACACCATATACCTATGTTACATGTAATGCAAGTTATGTTTTATTTCGGGCTGAAGCCCGACAATAAATCGACCTTAAAGCGGCTATTGGCTCATCAACTCTTTAAGTTGATACAGCGCATCCAGGGCTTGCTTAGGCGTTAAATCATCGGCATGCAATGCCTCCAACGCCCTAAGCGCTGGGTGGATGGGCAATTCGGCGGCAGGTTCAGCGCTACTAAACAGTTCCGATTGGGTGCTGGCACCGGCCACATTGCTTTGCTCCAGTTGAGCCAGCTTGCGCTTCGCAGCGGCCACCACCGATTTAGGAATGCCGGCCAATTGCGCCACTTGCAAGCCGTAACTTTGGTTGGCCGCGCCCTCTTCCACTTTGTGCATAAAGACGATGGATTTATTGGCCTCGCTGCCGTGCTCCATGGCGTCCAAATGCACGTTAGCCGCTTGCTTAAATTCATCGACGATGCGGGTTAATTCAAAGTAATGGGTAGCAAACAAGGTGTAGCTGCGGTTTTTTTCCAACAATTGCTTGGCCACTGCCCAAGCTAAACTTAATCCATCAAAGGTGGAGGTGCCGCGGCCTATCTCGTCCAACAAGACCAAACTTTTGGCCGTAGCATTGTGCAAAATATTGGCTGTTTCCGTCATCTCCACCATAAAAGTAGAACGGCCACCGGCCAAATCATCAGACGCGCCTATGCGCGTCATGATGCGATCAATCTCGCCTATTTTTGCCGAACTGGCCGGCACGTAACTGCCGCAATGCGCCAACAGCACAATTAAGGCGGTCTGCCGCATAAAGGTCGATTTACCGCCCATATTGGGGCCGGTGATCAGCAACAATTGCCGGTAGGGATTGAGCAGCACATCGTTGGCAATAAAGGGTTGACCGGCACTGGCTAGGGTGAGTTGCTCCACAACCGGATGGCGCCCGGCTTGTATGCTTAAGCCCGGCTCTAGGGTAAATTCCGGCGCCACGTAATGTAAGCTCTGCGCGCGCTCGGCAAAGCAACACAACACGTCCAAGCTGGCCACTGCCAGCGCATTAGCTTGCAAGCTAGCGATGCTAGGCAACAAAGCTTCCAACACCTGCTCATAAAGCATTTTCTCTCGCGCCAAAGCCCGGTCGTTAGCGCTTAAGACTTTATCCTCAAAGGCTTTTAATTCCGGGGTAATGAAGCGCTCAACATTTTTTAAGGTTTGCCGGCGGCGGTATTCGGCCGGCGCCGTTTCGGCTTGGCTGCGGCTCATTTCTATATAAAAGCCGTGCACACTGTTGTATTCAACCTTGAGGTTGGCGATGCCGGTACGGGCTTTTTCCGCGGCCTCAAATTGCAATAAAAACTCACCGTGGTTGCTTTGCAAATTGCGCAGCTCATCCAACTCGGCATCAAAGCCATCGGCAATCACCCCACCGTCACGCAGCACCACGCTGGGTTCAGGCTTAATCGCTTGCTGCAATAAGTTAAGGGCATCCGTTGGCGGCTGCATGTTCGCCAACAGGCTTTGTAATAATGGGCTGGTCAAGCCTTGTAGCCCAGCTTGCAATGCAGGCAACGCCTGCAAACTCTGAGTTAACCCTGACAAATCACGCGGCCTAGCGGTTTTTAGGGCCACCCGCGCGGTGATGCGCTCTATGTCACCCACGGCTTTTAAAGATAGGTTTAAATTTTGGTAACAGTCACTGGCAATTAAATGAGCAACCGCATCGTGGCGCGCACTCACCTGCGCCCTATCTTGCAATGGGTGATGCAACCAGTGGCGCAACAAGCGGGCGCCCATGGCCGTGTGCGTGGTATTCAGCAGAGAATAAAGCGTGGGGCTGGCTTCCCCACGCAAGGTGAGGTCTATCTCAAGGTTGCGCCGCGTGGCCGCATCCAATTGGATGTAGGCACTGCTTTGCTCCACGGACAAGGCATTGATGTGCGGCAAGGTGGTGCGCTGGGTGTGCTTAACGTAATCCAACAAGGCGCCGGCGGCGCAGATGGCTGGATGCAGATCCGCGCAACCAAACCCGTTTAAATCGTAAGTATTGAGTTGCTTGGTGAGGGTAGCAAAGGCGCTATCAAAATCAAATTGCCAAGGGCTCAAACGTTGCTTGGCTACTTTCGTATTGGCCAAGGCCGTATGCACAAAGTCGTCCGCCAGCAACAATTCACTAGGGGCGATGCGCTCCAACTCTTGCCCAAGCAAACCCACGGCAATTTCGCTCAAAATAAACGTGCCAGCGGCCAAGTTGATGCGGGCTAAACCGATTAAGCCATCGCCCTGAAACACACTCAGCAATGGCGTATCACGCGTTTCATCCAGCAAGGCGCTGTCGGTTAAGGTGCCGGGCGTTAAGATGCGCGCCACCTGCCTATCCACCGGGCCTTTACTCGTGGCTGGATCACCCACTTGCTCGCAGATGGCCACCGCCTCACCCATCTTGGTGAGCTTAGCCAAATAGCCTTCCGCCGCATGGTAAGGCACGCCGGCCATCTTGATTGGCTGGCCGTTGCTGCTGCCACGCTGGGTTAAAGTAATGCCGAGTAAGCGCGCGGCTTTTTCCGCATCCTCAAAAAACAATTCGTAAAAATCGCCCATGCGGTAGAACACCAGCTTATCCGGGTGCTGCGCTTTGAGTGCCAAATACTGGCGCATCATGGGCGTGTGATTGGTTGTTGCTTCGTTAGTTTGTTCGGTGTTATTCATGGGATGGCTTAATACAGAAATCAATTTACATTATGGGCCATATTCATAAAAATACAGCCATAGATCGACTTATGCGGCGCTCAACAAAGTGACTCTTTTGCCAGCTTAAACCGATGATAGGGCGTTCACCAATCCAATTTCTTGAAGGCGCTTCACGTCCGCATAAACCCTGCTGTAGGGTCGATTCATGTCTCTTGCCACTTGGTAGATATTCTTCGATGAACGGCTGCAGATATCCACGTACGTGGCCTTTAATTGTTTGCTCATCGGTTTATCTAAAACGTAGGCATACCCACTAAAGGCAAAGCATGTCATCATCATAGCCCATAAGCCATCCAAGATAATTTTCCCTTGCCTACTTGAAGTGTGCTCGCTATCCACATCCAAACGAATGCTTTGCCATGACTTAAGAAACTGGCGATCCCCGATTAATCGCACGAAGTCTGCCGCATCAATAATGGAGACCGTCTGATTCAATAGCTTAAGGTGTTCATGATGGGTGCGATCAATGATCGCAGCAACCCAATAGGCGTAAGGCATCACCCTATCCTGGAAACAGGTTCTGGAGAGTTTATTCCACAAGATTTCGCGCGCTGACAGCCTAGCCATACGGAACCATTTCCTTAAACACGTCTTGCATCCTAGATTTTCGGACTGCTTTTCAGCTAACTAAATTAGGCCAGAAATTTTCTCGCTTGGGCAGAATCAAACGTCTTCTCATCGCCACTTTTAACGCGCGCCATAACCGATTCTGATAGGCAGCAGTCTTCAATGTCTACCAGCCCATTTTGAATAAACGTGCTAATACAATAGTATTTAGATATTCCATTAGAAGCAGCTAATTGTTCCAATCGCTTTTCGACTTCTGAATCAAGCTTAATAGAAGTTGCCATCACTTATTGACTCCATTGCTGAATTTTCTTAGTGTGCGCAATCACGTCTTATTTCACGAAACATCCTGCACCTAAGTCGGCACAAGACCCTGCCAACGCATCATCAATAGCAGATTTGCCCTGATGTCGATACGCTTCGTCATCCAACGTCGCATGGCGCAAAATATCCTGCTCGGTCGTCATATCGACCTGCTTGAGGTTAACACGGCCTCTTGGCAAGACTGGCTTGCCATCCGCACCCATTTTTATTTGTACTGATTTCATCTAAAGATCCACTCCATGCTAGCAAAACTACTTAGTACTCTCAGCCAATTTTTCCGCAAGCCAAATTTTCATAAGCGATTGATAGGGAACGTCAAGTTTGTTAGCTTGCAATTTAACGCTTTCTAAAAAACTTTGTGAGAGGCGCAATGAAATAGATGCGGTACTTGGCTTCAAGTTAGGCATCGT
>JAIQBT010000031.1 GCA_020035195.1 Methylotenera sp. | reverse complement strand
AACAAAAACGCTAGTTTACAGCATCTTTAAGTGATTTACCAGCTCTAAATTTAGGGGAGTTAGCCGCTTTAATCTTAATTGTCGCGCCAGTACGTGGGTTACGTCCATTGCGTGCAGCACGCTTACCTAGATAGAAGCTACCAAAACCAATAAGCGTAACTAAATCACCTTTTTTTAAGGCCTGGGTAATGGAAGTCGTTGTTGCGTCTAGCGCTCGGCCAGCAGCGGCTTTTGAAATGCCAGCGGTGCCGGCAATACGGGCTATCAATTCTGATTTATTCACGAGTAATCTCCTCTAAAATTTAATTAAATAAAGACTGACTTGCATCAACATGTACCCACAGCCTTTATATCAAGGCTACAAAGGCTGTGTCAAGCTTTTGTAGTTAAGATTAGGATTATTCAATCAGTGTTTTACACCTTCTGCTTGGGTATTGCTAGTTTCAGCACTTTTATCCACCAAAGTCACTTCACTGGTCAGTTCAGGTTCACCCAGTGGCATGGGCTGGGAGGCTAGCGCCAAGGCCAGGACCTCATCTATCCATTGCACAGGATGAATGTCTAGGTGATTTTTTATGTTTTCTGGAATCTCTGCCAAATCTTTGACATTTTGCTGAGGTATCAATACCGTTTTAATACCGCCACGGTGGGCTGCCAGCAGTTTTTCTTTCAGGCCGCCTATAGGAAGAACTTCACCTCGCAATGTAATTTCCCCTGTCATAGCTACATCTGCTCTAACCGGAATGCCAGTCAGTATTGAAACTAGCGCAGTAGTAATAGCTATACCAGCACTTGGGCCGTCTTTCGGTGTAGCGCCTTCTGGAAAATGAATATGAATGTCATTTTTTTCATAAAAATCATCGTTAATACCCAATCGTCTTGCGCGACTTCTCACCACACTCATGGCCGCTTGAGTCGACTCTTTCATCACATCGCCCAATTTTCCAGTGGTGGTGGTTTTACCTTTACCAGCAAGCAATACCGCCTCAATAGTAAGCAACTCGCCGCCTACTGAAGTCCATGCTAAACCAGTCACTTGACCGACCTGATTTTCTTTGGCTGCGACACCGTAATCGTAACGCTGCACACCTAAATAGCTATCCAACGAATCTGGTGTAACGTCAACCCGCTTAAGCGCCTGAGCCGCACCTTCGGCTTTTGCAGTTAACAAGGCTTTAACGACCTTACGGCAAACTTTAGAAATCTCCTGCTCCAGCTTACGCACCCCAGCCTCACGCGTGTAATAACGCACGATATCGCGCACGGCTTCTTCCCCTACACTGACTTCAGCTTCTTTTAAGCCATGCAATTTTAATTGCTTAGGCAATAAATAACGCATGGCTATATTGACCTTTTCGTCTTCGGTATAGCCAGACAAGTGAATGATTTCCATCCTATCCAAAAGCGCGGCAGGTATGTTCATGGAATTGGCCGTGGCAACAAACATAACATCCGACAAGTCATACTCCACCTCCACATAGTGGTCTGCAAAGGTATGATTTTGCTCTGGGTCCAGGACCTCTAACAGCGCTGACGATGGATCGCCACGCATGTCTTGGCCCATCTTATCCACTTCATCCAACAAGAATAATGGGTTTTTTACACCCACTTTTGCCATGCCCTGTAAAATTTTACCTGGCATAGAACCTATGTAGGTACGCCTATGACCACGGATCTCCGATTCATCACGAACGCCTCCCAATGCCATGCGTATGAATTTGCGATTAACGGCCTTAGCTATACTTTGACCCAATGAGGTTTTACCCACACCTGGCGGCCCCACCAAGCAAAGGATAGGCGCTTTGATTTTGTCTACACGCTGCTGCACGGCTAAGTATTCAACAATCCGCTCTTTAACCTTCTCTAGGCCAAAATGGTCGTCATCCAACACCTTCTCAGCCGCCAATAAATTTTTACTGATTTTAGTTTTTTTCTTCCATGGCAGATTAATTAATGTGTCTATGTAGTTGCGCACTACTGAGGCTTCTGCTGACATAGGGGACATGAGCTTGAGTTTTTTCAGTTCGCTAGAGACCTTTGCCAAAGCATCTTTAGGCATGCGGGCGTCTTCTATGCGTTTTTCTAATTCTTCCATTTCCGCATTTTCGTCTTGCTCGCCCAGCTCTTTTTGTATGGCCTTAACTTGCTCATTCAAGTAGTATTCGCGTTGGGTTTTTTCCATTTGGCGCTTAACACGACCACGTATACGTTTTTCCACCTGAAGAATATCAATTTCAGCTTCCATCAAACGCAGCAAATGCTCTAATCGTTCGGCCACACTGATCATTTCCAGCACTTTTTGCTTTTCATCTAACTTCAAGGTTAGGTGCGCAGCAATGGTATCAGCCAAGCGACCAGCTTCATCAATACCGGCCAAGGAAGTCAAAATTTCTGGCGGTATTTTTTTATTCAGCTTAACGTACTGATCAAACTGGGCGAACACAGTGCGCATTAAGGCCTGAATTTCTATGTCGCTAGTCGTTTCAGGAATTAACTCCGCCCGTGCAGCGAAACACTCTTCCATCTCACTAAAGCCGCTGACCTTAGCTCGTTGCACACCTTCCACCAACACTTTGACCGTGCCATCGGGCAATTTCAGCATCTGCAAGACCGTAGCTATCGTGCCTACTTCATATAGATCATTGGCATCCGGCTCATCTTTGTTGGCCGATTTCTGTGCCACCAATAAAATCTGCTTGTTGCCATCTGACGCTATTTCCAAGGCTTTAACCGACTTGGTTCGACCAACAAACAAAGGAATAACCAGATGCGGGTAAACCACCACATCACGCAGTGGCAAGACCGGCAACAAGCCCTCATCAGAGGAGTAGGAAGGTAACGATTTGATCATGGATGATTTCCAAATTAATCTAAGTAATTAAGCCCAGGGTGCTAGCCCTATGTATGGGGACAAAAAGCACGGATTCAAGCCTAAAGTTTACGCAATACAAAACACTTAAAGCTATTGTGGGGGGCTTAGCCGACCGCCTCTTCAGCAGGAGTATCAGCATAAATAAGGATGGCAGGCGTATCACCGCGAATCACCCCTTCATCCACCACCACTTTGCTTAAATTCTTAAGTGAAGGCAATTCATACATGATTTCCAGCAAGGCATGCTCTAAAATTGACCGCAAACCACGTGCGCCAGTTTTGCGCTCTAAGGCTTTTTTGGCAATCAGCAATAAAGCGGATTCCCTAAACTCCAATTCCACACCTTCCATTTTGAACAATTTAATGTATTGCTTGGTAAGCGCATTTTTAGGTTCAGTCAGGATGGTCATTAAGGCCGCTTCGTCTAGAGACTCCAAGGTGGCGACCACCGGTAATCGGCCAATAAATTCCGGGATAAGCCCAAATTTAATAAGGTCTTCCGGCTCCACGTCTCTTAAAACCGCACCGACCTGACGCTCATCGCTCTTGCTTTTAACTTCAGCGCCAAATCCTATGCCGCCCTTTTCCGAGCGCAAACGGATGACTTTTTCCAGGCCATCGAAAGCGCCGCCACAAATGAATAAGATATTCGTGGTGTCCAGTTGAACAAATTCTTGATTGGGGTGTTTGCGACCGCCTTGGGGTGGAATGGAGGCTACGGTACCTTCAATTAATTTTAACAAGGCTTGCTGAACACCTTCGCCAGACACGTCACGCGTGATGGATGCGTTTTCAGACTTACGGGAAATCTTATCAACCTCATCAATATAAACAATGCCACGCTTGGCTTTTTCCACGTCGTAGTCGCATTTTTGCAATAATTTTTGCATGATGTTTTCTACGTCTTCACCAACGTAACCCGCTTCGGTTAGCGTGGTAGCATCGGCCATCACAAAGGGGACATCAAGCAGGCGCGCTAAAGTTTGAGCTAACAATGTTTTACCTGAACCGGTTGGGCCGATAAGTAAGATGTTACTTTTTGAAATTTCAACTTCGTCTTTTTGACCCCCATCCGACAAGTTGTTATGGCCAAGGCGTTTATAGTGGTTGTAAACAGCAACGGCTAAATTCTTTTTGGCATGCGTCTGCCCAATGACGTATTGGTCTAGGATTTTACAAATTTCTTGCGGAGTTGGTAGGCTTTGGTCTGTTGATTTCAGCCCATCCGTGCTTTTTACTTCTTCACGGATGATGTCATTGCATAAATCAACGCATTCATTACAAACAAACACCGATGGGCCTGCAATGAGTTTTTTAACTTCGTGTTGGCTTTTGCCACAGAATGAACAGTAAAGTAATTTATCGCCGTCAGCTTTAGTAGCCATTTAATATTCCCTATTTAAAAAAACAGCTTGGCCGGTGTTTGTGCTGCCAAAAATGACTAAGCCGCTTCAGTTCGACTGGTAATCACTTTATCTATCATGCCATAGGCCAAGGACTGTTCCGCACTCATGAAATTATCGCGCTCGGTATCCAAATCAATTTCTGCGGCCGTTTTACCTGTGTGGTGCGCCAATATGGCATTTAATTTTTCGCGCAAGTACATGATTTCTTTAGCGTGTATGGCAATGTCGGTAGACTGACCTTGGAATCCACCGGATGGCTGATGTATCATCACCCGCGAGTTAGGCAGGCTAAAGCGCTTACCTTTAGCACCAGCAGCTAAAAGAAATGCACCCATGCTGGCCGCCTGGCCTATGCACAAGGTGCTGACGTCCGCTTTAATAAATTGCATGGTGTCATAAATAGACATGCCCGCCGTTACCGATCCACCGGGTGAATTGATATACAGTGAAATGTCTTTATCTGGATTTTCTGCTTCCAAGAATAATAACTGAGCGACCACTAAATTGGCCGACATGTCATTGACTGGGCCAACCAAAAATACCACACGCTCTTTAAGTAAGCGCGAGTATATATCGTAGGAACGCTCACCACGGCCACTCTGCTCCACCACCATGGGGATATAGCCTAAACCTTGTGGGCTTAGATCTTGCTGCAACTGCGACCCTGGCAATGTATTCATTTATGCATTTCCCATCAAATCATCAAATTTCACTTTTTTATCACTGACTTTAGCTTTAGCCAACACCCAAGCCACAGCGTTTTCTTCAGTAGCCAAGGCAGCAGGCTCGTCTAAACGTTTAGGATCAGCATAATACCAAGTCACTACATCCACTGGACGTTCAAAGCTTTGTGAAAACACATCCACCATGGCACGCACTTGATCTGCATTAGCATGCAAGCCGTTTGCATTGATTAGCTCACCAAGCAGTAAGCGTAATTTAGTACTGCGTTTAGCTTGCTCTTCAAACATGCCAGGCTCAAGCTTAACAGTACTTAAGTCAGCGCCACGCTGCTTAAGGTTTTGTGTTGTAGTTTCCATCATGCGATTGATTTCTGAACCCAATAGCACGCGTGGAATTTCAAAATCAGCATTATCAACCAAGGCTTGGAACACTTGTTCCTTAACTTTAGCACTCACGCGTTTTTCCACTTCCTGTTTTAAGCTTTCAGTGATTTCCGCTTTCATCTTAGCCACGTCACCGTCCTCTATGCCCAAGCTTTTTGCAAAATCCGCATCCAATGCTGGGTAGCTTGGCTCTGAAACGCTAACGTAGTTAACTTCATAGGCCACGGTTTTGCCTGCAAGCTGTGCTGGAT
>JAIQBT010000004.1 GCA_020035195.1 Methylotenera sp. | reverse complement strand
CTGGCCCTTAGTAGTCAGTCAACCTATTAATTGGCTTGCTTCTAAGCCGCCATCCCCACGCCGGTGAGAAAAATACTGCAGCTGTTATTGGCCGAACAGCGGCTTAAAACAAAAAAATCGGCCTAAGCCGATTTTTATTGTTGCCTTATTCCAAGCAAGCTAAGCGAGCTTTAGATATCGCCCCAGCTTTCTTCCCACATGCAATGTTTGATTTTATGACGGTTGGCAATCAATTCGTCTATGGATGGCTCGTCATTTAGCGCGCGTTTAATGGCCAGTTTTGTCGCCTCGTAGTTATTTTTATACATATCGGCTTTGTCTAGGTTTTCATCTTTTGCGGCACGCGGGTCTATCCACACCAAGCTGATGATGCATAAATCGTTGACCTGGTCTTTAGGAATGATGCCTTCGATCACGCAATCTAAAATCGCATCGGCGGTCGCGGCTTGCACCAAGCCACCAAACAATTCAATGTTAGCACTGTCTTTCAGCGTCACTTTTGGCGCCATCATACAAGCTGGGCGCACCAACTGATTTAAATCACGCACCGCAAACATGGCCGTGTGGCCTTTGCTTTGCGCCATCATGTTGGCAAAAGCAGCGCCCACTGGGCCATCCACACTACCAATTAAAATTTCCGGCATGGCTGCACCGGTGTCTTTGCCTTCTGTGTAGATGGTGGCTTCGCCGGCTTTAAATATAATTTTTGACATGTGTCATCCTTGAATAGTGGTGGTTAATTAGTAAATTTCTAATAACGCGATTTTATAGAATAGGCGGGCTTTAAGCAATTTAAGCTAAGGCCATCTCCCTGCCGAGGCTGGCCATAGGCTTGCGAATTTCACGGCTTCGGTGCATTATGCAGGCTGTTATTTTTTGTTAATTCTAAAAAAAGGTCACCCCATGCAATGTTATTTCAGCGCGCTAGGCCGCATTTTACTGGCACAAGTTTTTTTACTTCAAATCACCATGCTCATCTTAAGCTTTTTTACTAACCCAGACGGCTACTTACAATACCAAGCCGGTTTAGGCAGTTTAGGTCTAGCCAGCATATTCGCACCATTGATTATTTTGGTGCAATTGCTCGGTGGCTTGGCTTTGCTATTGGGCTACAAAACTAAGTTCGCTGCGCTATTCATGGCAGCGTATGCGGTGATTATTGCTTTTTTACTGCACTTACCAATTTTGCAATACTTCGCTATTGCCGGCGGATTGCTCATGCTGCATTTAAACCCAGTGACAGCATGCAGTTTAGATAACCTTAAAAAATAAGCCACGCTTAATAATAAAAAAGGCACCCTAGGGTGCCTTTTTTATTTAAGATTTAACGCAAGCTACTGCGTATTACTCTTGTGTTTCACCAGCAGGTGGATCTATTAAAGCTTTCATGCTTAAACGCACGCGGCCTTTTTCATCGGCTTCCACAACCTTCACCTTAACCACATCGCCTTCTTTTAAGAAGTCGCTGACGGCATTAACGCGTTGATGCGCAATTTGTGAAATGTGTAACAAACCGTCTTTGCCTGGTATCAATGAAACGATGGCACCGAAATCCAACAATTTAAGCACAGTGCCTTCATACACATTGCCGATTTCCACTTCCGCAGTAATTTCAGCAATACGGCGTTGCGCTTCTGCGCCTTGCTCAGAGCTGGTGCAAGCGATTTTAACTGTACCGGTATCATCGATATCGATGGTGGTGCCTGTTTCTTCAGTTAATGCACGTATCACTGCGCCGCCTTTACCAATCACATCGCGGATTTTTTCCGGATTGATTTTCATGGTAATGATGCGTGGTGCAAACGCTGACATTTCAGTGTTTGCATTGCTCATAGCTGTTTTCATGATGCCTAAAATGTGCGTACGGCCTTCTTTTGCTTGGGCTAAGGCCACTTGCATAATTTGTGCTGTAATGCCGGTAATTTTAATGTCCATTTGCAAAGCAGTAATACCGTCTTCTGTACCTGCCACTTTAAAGTCCATGTCACCTAGGTGATCTTCATCGCCTAAGATGTCGGTCAATACCGCTACGCGATTGCCTTCTTTAATTAAACCCATGGCGATACCGGCCACGTGATTTTTCATAGGCACACCCGCGTCAATCAAGGCTAAACAACCGCCACAAACTGAAGCCATGGAACTAGATCCGTTGGATTCAGTAATTTCAGACACCACGCGCATGCTGTAATCAAAGTCTTCTTTGTTTGGCAATGCCGCAATCAAAGCGCGTTTGGCTAAACGGCCATGACCGATTTCACGGCGTTTTGGTGTACCCACACGGCCAGTTTCACCTGTAGCGTACGGAGGCATGTTGTAATGCAGCATAAAGTGGTCTTTAAACTCACCTTGCAATGCATCAATCACTTGCTCGTCACGGCCGGTACCTAAAGTAGCGACAACCAAAGCTTGCGTTTCACCACGGGTAAACAATGCTGAACCATGGGTGCGTGGCAATACGCCAGTACGGATGCTGATAGGACGCACAGTACGGGTGTCACGGCCATCAATACGTGGCTCACCGTTTAAGATTTGGCTGCGTACGGTTTTGGCTTCTAAATTAAACAATTCTGTTTTAATTTTGTTGGCTTCCGTAGTGGATGTTTCTTCCGTTACCAATTCCGCTAAGACACGGCTGGTAATTTCGCTCAACTTAGCAGAACGTGCGCCTTTGGCTTTAATTTGGAAAGCCGCGTTGATGTCGTCAGCAGCCAATTTAGTCACTTTTGCAATTAAAGCCGTGTCTGGTTCTGGGGCAACCCAATCCCAAGCGTCTTTACCGGCTTCGGCTGTTAATTCATTGATCATGCCAATGACGGCTTGCATTTGCTCGTGGCCGTAAACAACCGCACCAAGCATGACTTCTTCTGACAATTCTTTCGCTTCCGATTCCACCATCATCACGGCTGTTGCTGTTGCCGCTACGACCAAATCCATTTGAGAGCTTTCTAATTCTGTTTTACTTGGGTTTAGCACATAAGCATCATTGATGTAACCCACGCGCGCCGCGCCTAATGGACCAAAAAATGGAATGCCAGAAATGGCCATGGCCGCTGAAGCACCAATAATCGCTGGAATGTCCGCATCAATTTCTGGATCGGATGACATGACCGTTGCCACCACTTGCACTTCGTTGTAAAACGCTTCTGGGAATAATGGACGCAATGGGCGATCGATTAAACGGCTAGTTAAGGTTTCTTTTTCTGAAGGACGGCCTTCGCGTTTGAAAAAACCACCTGGGATTTTACCGGCAGCATAGGTTTTTTCCATGTAATCCACTGTCAATGGGAAAAAATCTTGGCCTGGTTTTACTTCACTTTTGCTGGTCACGGCAACCAACACCACGGTGTCGCCATAACTGACCATCACGGCCGCATCGGCTTGACGTGAAATTTCACCTGTTTCTAAGGTGAGCGTGTGCGCACCGAACTGTATGCTCTTCGTTACTTTATTAAACATTTTTTATCCTTTTCTCTTTTTAATGTTCGTTATTCACAACCCAATAACGAACGCACAATATTGATTTATCCCTAGACTCGCTTAAGGAAAAATCTTTAAAACCATTTTAACAATGGCATAACAAAAAAGCCGAAGTGCTGCTCATGCAGCGCTATCGGCTTATTGTTTTATAGGCAAAACAAAATGCAATGATGCGTCCTGTTTTGCGAATAATGGGTAGGTCGCAATTACTTACGAATGCCTAAACGACCAATCAGTGATTGATAACGTTCTACGCTTTCACGTTTTAAGTAATCCAACAATTTACGGCGCTGACTCACCATAGCTAATAAACCACGGCGTGAATGGTGGTCTTTTTTATTGCTTTTGAAATGCTCAGTTAAGTATGTAATGCGGCTAGTTAAAAGCGCAACTTGCACTTCTGGACTACCGGTGTCATTTTTAGCTTGTTGAAATTCACTAACGATCTTAGCGCGTTCTGCTGCAGTGGTTGCCATAACTTTATCCTAATATTTAGATGTTTTGCGTCAATGTAAAGGCAGCCTATTGTCTAAACCGCCAATGCATTCATTTGCATGAGCTGCGCATTATAGGCATAAATGGATGATTTATCAATCATTTTTATGTTTTTTCATGCCTGTGCCGGCTGTACGATTAAGCGTTTAGGGCCTATCTTGCCATCGGGTTGACGTTCGCCCAAGCCTAGAAATACTTGCTGCGGATTATATAAGCGTATCAACCCCTCTGGAATCGGGCCACTTTGCCAAACAGCTTGGCCTTGATTCAAATAAAAAGCACTGTCTGTGTCCAATGTTATCGCTGGCAAATACACCACGGCACTGTCTGCTGGGAGCAGTTTGGCGGCCTGTTGCTCCGCCGACAAGGCCACAAAGTCCTCCAGTGTCATGCTTTGCGCTATCTGGTAATCGGCCGTGGCGGTTCTGCGTAAACCGATGAGGTGTGCGCCGCAACCCAGCGTTGCACCTATGTCCTCGGCCAAAGTGCGGATGTAGGTGCCTTTGCTGCACTTCACCCGCACGCTGGCAACATGCTTGTCAAAGGCCAGCACGGTTATTTCATGTATGGTAACAGTGCGGGCGTTACGCGCTATTTCTACACCCGCTCTGGCGTATTCGTAGAGGGCTTTACCTTCGTGTTTTAAGGCCGAGTACATGGGAGGAATCTGGCTAATTTCACCTAAAAACTGCAGGCAAACGGCGCTAAATTCTGCGGCGCTGACTTGCACCGCTTGTTCGGATAACACCTGGCCTTCGGCGTCACCGGTGTTGGTGGTCACACCCAGCTTTAGGGTGGCCTCATAGACTTTGTCGGCGTCGGTTAAATAGTGGGCAAATTTAGTGGCTTCGCCAAAACACAAAGGCAGCAAGCCGGTGGCTAAGGGATCCAGTGTGCCGGTGTGGCCAGCTTTGGCTGCTTGCAATAAATGCTTGACCTGTTGCAAGGCTTGATTGGATGAATAGCCTATGGGCTTATCCAATAGCAGCACGCCACTGATGTTTTTTTTGGCTCGTCTAAACTGCAAGGGCGGGGCTTTAAAGTAGGTGGTTAAGCTTGATCTGAGCCTGTGGCTAAGGCTTGGTCTATCAATTTTGACATCATGATGCCGTTGTCGATTGAGGCATCGTAGACAAAATGCAATTGCGGCACAGTGCGAAGCAACATGCGTTTAGCCAATTGCGTGCGTAGAAAACCGGCCGACTTTTCTAAGCCTTGCTGCAAATTGTCGCTGGGCTTGCTGGCGCTGTAAAATATTTTTGCATGCGCCATGTCGCCCGTCACTTCAACCGCCGTGATGGTGACCATGGCGACGCGTGGGTCTTTAACTTCGAACTGCAACAAATCGGCTAACTCGCGTTGCATTTGTTCAGCAACGCGGTGACTTCTAGAGAACTCTTTAGCCATTATAAAGTACGCGCCACTTCAATGATTTCGTAGACTTCCAAAATGTCGCCCACTTCAATGTCGTTAAAGTTTTTCAATGAAAGACCGCATTCGAAGCTGTTTTTCACTTCTTTCACGTCGTCTTTAAAGCGTTTCAAGGAGTCCAGTTCACCGCTATGGATGATGACGTTATTGCGCAATACGCGAACGTGCGAATTGCGTTTAATCATACCGTCTTGTACATAACAACCGGCAATCGCGCCCACTTTAGAGATACGGAATACTTCACGAATTTCCACGGTACCTATCATGCTTTCTTTTTGCTCTGG
>JAIQBT010000043.1 GCA_020035195.1 Methylotenera sp. | reverse complement strand
GTCTAGCATTTTATATCTTATATAAGACATAAGATATGGATTGACATTTTTTAAGTACTCTCTATATAATCGATTCAGCTTGAAAAAATACCCTTACTTATAGGCCAGATAAAGGTAATCGAATGACTCAATATTTTCGCCCACGCCGCTCCATGCTTTATGTGCCTGGCTGCAACACGCACTACTTAGAGCGCGCCAGAACCTTACACGCCGACTCCGTCATACTGGACTTGGGTGACCCGGTATTGGTGGAATGCAAAGAAGAATCCCGCGATAACGTAGTGCGCTTCGTCAACGAAGGCGGCTACGGTTCGCGTGAAGTGGTGGTGCGCGTCAACGACTTAATCTCGCAATGGGGCCCAGACGACATCAAAGCCGTGGCAAAAATCAAAGTCGACGCGGTGTTGTTTCCCAACATAGAATCCAAAGAAGATGTCTTGACTGCCCTGTCCCTGTTGGATGCAGCCGGCGGTAGCCACCTACCCATCATGGTCATGATAGAAAGCCCGATTGCCGTGCTCAACGCTAAAGAAATTGCCAGCGCGTCGGACCGCATCGTCTGCATGGTGATGGCCACCTCAGACTTGATCTCTCAATTGCACGCCCGCGTGACGCACGAGCGCTCTGCCATACTCACTTCCTTATCCTTGGTGATATTGGCTGCCCGCGCTTACGGCCATGCGGTAGTGGATGGTATCACCAGTGACTTTAAAAACATGCATTCGTTTGAATACGCTTGCCGCTTAGGCCGCGACATGGGCTTTGACGGTAAATCGCTGGTGCACCCAGCACAATTAGCTTACAGCAACGATGCTTACACGCCGCAAGCCAGCGAAGTTAAAAATGCCAGAGAAATCATCGCCGCCTTAAAAGCCGCCAATGAAATAGGCAAAGGGACGGTCGTGGTTAATGACAAATTGGTCGAGCGTCATCACGTGCGTGCCGCCGAACGCCTACTCAAACTAAGTGAAATGATCAGCACCTTGGAAGAAAACCATGTCTAATACGACACACAGCAGCAAAATCAATGCAGGTAACTTTTTTGAGGACTTTAAACTCAATCAACTCATCGTGCACGCCACGCCACGCACCGTGGGTGCCGGCGAAGCGGCCTTGTACATCGCCTTAACGGGCGCCAGACAAGCCTTGCATTCAGCCGACACACTGGCGCAATCGCTAGGCTACCCTGAGCGTCCAGTTGACGACATGCTGGCCTTTCATATCGCCTTTGGCAAAACCGTGCCTGACATCTCAGTGAATGCCGTGGCCAACTTAGGCTATGCCGAGGTGCAATTTTTGCACCCGGTCTACGCCGGTGACACGCTGAGCACCAGCTCAACCGTCATAGGCTTAAAACAAAATTCTAACGGGAAATCCGGCGTGGTGTATGTGCGCTCAGTCTCTACCAACCAATTGCAGCAAACCGTATTCTCATGGGTGCGCTGGGTGATGGTGCACAAAAAAGATCCCAATGCGCCTGCACCCGTTACCGTCATACCGAGCTTAGCGGATTTTGTCGCCAGCGCTGACTTGGCCGTACCGGCCTGCTTGGACGCCAGGAAATTCAATACCGCCCACACCGGCGGCGCCTACCTATGGGACGACTACACGGTGGGCGAACGCATTAACCACCCGACCGGCATGACCATCAGCGACACCGACCATACCTTGGCGACCAAACTCTATCAAAATAACGCCCGTTTACATTTTGATGAATTGATGATGAAACCCAGCTCATTTGGTCGACGTCTAATGTACGGCGGCCATGTGATATCGGTATGCCGCGCCCTGTCGCACGACGGCTTAGAAAACGCCTTATCTGTTTTGGCCATCAACGCCGGGGTGCATTGCAACCCCAGCTTTGGCGACGACACCATTTACACTTGGACGGAAGTGTTGGACAAACACAACCTGCCCAATCGCACCGATGTGGGCGCCTTGCGCTTGCGCATGGTGGGTTTAAAAAATACGCCAGCCGACACCTTGGCCAGCACCCACAGCATGGACGGTGATAAAAAAATATACCACCCCAATGTGGTGCTAGACCTTGACTACACCGTGCTTATGCCACGTAAACCAGCTTAACTTTGCCTTAGGATTATGACCATGCAGACATCAACATTAGTTCACCCAAACGACGCTTTGTTTAGTGGGGAAAAATCCTTCCCCATCATCCCGTCCTGCGAGCATTTTGCCGGTAGTGAAAAATTAATCCTGAAAGCCCTGGCCATGCAAGACAGCATAGGTCCTGTGTTTGACATCACTTGCGACTGCGAAGACGGCGCGCAAGCTGGCCAAGAACGCGATCATGCCGCCATGATAGTGCGCGTATTAAACAGCGCTGAGAATAAACACAAAATGGCGGGTGCCCGCATACACGATTACACCCACTCTGCTTGGAAGCAAGACGTAGACATTTTGGTTGCCGGCGCTGGGCAGGTCTTAAGCTACATTACCATCCCAAAATGCACCAGCCATGCACAAGCCAGCGAAATGATTGCTTACATTCAAAAAGTGGCGGCGTTCAACGGCATACAACGCGAAATACCGGTGCACATCTTGGTTGAAACGCACGGTGCCCTAAAAGCCGCGCACGAGATCGCCACCTTGCCGTGGTTGCAAGTGCTGGATTTTGGCTTAATGGATTTTGTCAGCGGCCACCACGGTGCTATTCCGGCCTCGGCTATGCGCAGCCCAGGCCAATTTGATCACCGCTTATTGGCTCGCGCCAAAGCCGAATTGGTCGCGGCAGCCTTAGCCAACGGCGTAGTACCTGCGCACAACGTGACCTTGGATTTAAAAAACGTAGAAACCACCCACAGCGACGCCTCACGCGCACGCCATGAATTTGGTTTTTTACGCATGTGGAGCATCTACCCCACGCAAATTGAAGCCATCGTCAGCGCCATGAAACCTAACTTTGATGAAGTGCAAGACGGCGCCAATATTTTACTGGCCGCCCAAAAAGCCGACTGGGGTCCGATTCAATACGACGGCGAACTGCATGACAGAGCCACCTACCGCTATTTCTGGGAAATTTTACAAAAAGCCAAACTCACTAAAGTGGCGATACCGGCTGAAGCCCAAGCCGCATTTTTCAGCTAATTTTATTAAACCTTAGACCTTTAGGTAACTACCATGACACAAGCCGCAACCGCAGGCGCACGCTTTCGTGCCGCCCTTAAAGCCGAAAAACCGCTACAAATCATAGGCGCAATCAATGCCTACCATGCCATGCTAGCCACGCAAACCGGCTTTAAGGCCTTGTATTTGTCTGGCGGCGGCGTGGCGGCTGGCTCACTGGGCTTACCGGACTTGGGCATCTCCACCTTAGAAGACGTGCTCATCGACGTACGCCGTATTACCGATGCCGTTGACACGCCTTTGTTGGTGGACATCGATACTGGCTGGGGTGGCGCATTCAACATCGCGCGCAGCGTCAAAAGCATCGCCAAAGCCGGTGCAGCAGCCGTGCATATCGAAGACCAGGTCAGCGCCAAACGCTGTGGTCACAGACCGAATAAAGCCATTGTTAGCCTAGAAGAAATGGTGGACCGCGTAAAAGCCGCGGTGGACGCTAAGCCTTACGACGACTTTGTCATCATGGCCAGAACCGACGCCCTGGCAGTGGAAGGTTTGCAATCGGCCATTGATCGGGCTTGTGCCTGCGCAGAAGCCGGTGCTGACATGATCTTCCCTGAAGCCATCACCGAATTGAGCATGTACAAACAATTTGCCGCCGCGGTCAAGGTGCCCGTATTGGCCAACATCACCGAATTTGGCAGCACGCCTTTATTCACCGTAGACGAATTGCGCGGCGCCGACGTCAGCATGGTGCTCTACCCATTATCGGCCTTCCGCGCCATGAACCAAGCCGCACTAAGCGTTTATCAAGCGACGCGCCGTGACGGCTCACAAAAAAACGTTGTTGATCTAATGCAAACGCGCGCCGACCTCTATGAGCATTTGGGTTACCACGCGTTTGAACAAAAATTGGATGCCCTTTTTAAAGGAGAAAAGTAGTCATGCAAACCACGGCTCAAACCCCAGCAGCAGAAGCGCCTAAAAAGAAAAAAGGCGTGGCCTTAGCCGGCGTAACCGCTGGCAATACTGCGATTTGCACGGTAGGCCACACCGGCAATGACTTGCATTACCGTGGTTATGACATCCTGGAATTGGCCAAATACGCCAGCTTTGAAGAAGTAGCCTACTTGCTCATACACGGCAAATTGCCTAACAAAACCCAACTGGCTGGCTACCATGCCAAACTAAAAAAACTGCGCGATATTCCTGCCGCACTAAAAACCGTGCTGGAGAAAATCCCTAAAAACACCCACCCTATGGACGTGATGCGCACCGGCTGCGCCATGCTAGGCACCTTGCAACCTGAAGCCGCCGACCGCAACACCGAAGCCGCGCAAGATTTAGGCGACCGATTGATCGCCTGCTTTGGCTCGATCTTGCTGTATTGGTACCACTTTAGCCACAACGACAAACGCGTCGAAGTGAACACCGACGACGACAGCATTGCGGCGCACTTCTTACACGTACTGCACGGAAAAGCGCCTAGCCAACTGCACATAGATGCCATGAACACGTCCTTAGTGTTATATGCCGAACACGAATTTAATGCCTCGACCTTTACCGGCCGTGTGATTGCCGGCACCTTGTCCGATATGTATTCCTGCATTACCGGCGCCATAGGGGCTTTACGTGGCGCTAAGCACGGTGGCGCCAACGAAGCCGCCATGGAAATTATCGAGCGCTACAAAACGCCGGACGAAGCCGAAGCAGACATCTTGGCGCGCATGGCACGCAAAGAAATCATCATAGGCTTTGGTCACCCGGTCTACACCATCGCCGACCCACGCAACGAATCCATCAAAGAAGTCAGCCGCAAATTGTGTGCCGATGCCGGCGACATGACTTTGTTTGACATCTCAGCCCGCATAGAAAGCGTGATGTGGCGTGAGAAGAAAATGTTCCCTAACTTGGATTGGTACAGTGCGTCGAGCTACCACATGATGGGCATACCTACCGGCATGTTCACGCCTATATTCGTCATCTCGCGCACCACCGGCTGGGTGGCGCATGTGATTGAACAGCGCATAGACAACAAAATCATCCGCCCCAATGCCGAATACGTCGGGCCGGATAACCGAGATTACGTGCCCATAGAAAAAAGGTAAGTCCCTATTTTTCCGTTTTGCACCTTAACGCGTCAGTCTTAGGATGATGCGCCAAGGAACAGGACACAACGATTTGCTTAAAAATTAAATTAATAAAGGTAATAAATCATGTCAGCTCACATTTCAAACGTACGCCCTGCTCCAGACCAAGTGATCGTGGATATTGCCAATTATGTGGCGGATTTCAAGATCGAATCCAGCGAAGCCTACGACACCGCACGCAACTGCTTAATGGACACATTGGGTTGCGGCTTTGAAGCCTTGGATTACCCAGCTTGCACCAAACTATTAGGCCCAGTGATTGCTGGCACCGTGGTGCCCAATGGCGCAAAAGTACCTGGCACCGCCTATCAATTGGACCCCATTTTAGCCGCCTTCAATATAGGCGCCATGATACGCTGGTTGGATTTCAATGATACCTGGCTGGCTGCAGAATGGGGCCACCCATCGGATAACTTAGGCGGCATCTTAGCCACCGCCGATTACTTGTCGCGTAAAAATGTGGCCGAAGGCAAAGCGCCGCTGACCATAAAAGACGTGCTCACAGCCATGATTAAAGCGCATGAAATTCAGGGCGTCTTGGCATTGGAAAACAGCTTTAATCGCGTTGGTTTAGACCATGTCATCTTGGTCAAAATCGCCTCCACCGCGGTCGTCACCAAACTGCTAGGCGGCAATAAGGAAGACATCATTAACGCTGTATCCAACGCCTTTGTGGACGGCCAAAGCCTTCGCACTTACCGTCACTCACCTAACACCGGCTCACGCAAATCATGGGCAGCCGGCGATGCCACCAGCCGTGCGGTGCGTTTAGCTTGGATGACGCTGCAAGGTGAAATGGGCTACCCATCCGCATTGACTGCGAAAACCTGGGGCTTTTACGACGTGCTATTTAAAGGCAACGCCTTTAAATTTCAACGCAGCTACGGCTCGTACGTGATGGAACAAGTGCTATTCAAAATCTCATTCCCGGCCGAGTTTCATGCGCAAACTGCGGTGGAATGCGCGATTCAACTGCACGCGCAAGTGGGTAACCAAGTGCAAACCATGGAACAAATTGCGCAAATCGACAAAATCGTCATCACCACCCACGAATCCGCGATTCGCATCATTGATAAAACCGGCCCATTAGACAACCCGGCCGACCGTGATCATTGCATACAATACATGGCCACCATAGGTTTGTTAAAAGGCAATTTAACCGCGCAAGATTACGAAGACGCAGCCGCGGCAGACCCAAGAATAGACGCCATACGCGCCAAAATGACCTGCGTGGAAAAAGCCCAGTACACCACCGATTACCATGACCCAGAAAAACGCTCTATCGCTAACGCCATACAAGTGTTTTTCAAAGACGGCAGCAGCTCAGAAAACATCGCCGTGGAATACCCCATCGGTCACCGTCGTCGTCGCGGTCAAGGCATACCGGAATTGGTGAAAAAATTCAAAGTGAATTTAGCCCGTCGTTTTGATGACAAAAAACAAGCCGACATCTTGGCCTTGTGCTTGGACCAAGCGAAGCTAGAAGCCACCCCAGTCAACCAGTTTGTCGACATGCTGGCTGGCTAATTAAGCAAAAAATAAAGGCCTGCTTAATGCAGGCCTTTATTTTTTGGCCGCCTATATCGCAGACATTGGATACTGGTAATTTCGACCGATAGCAGTCATTTGTTCTCTACAAGTATTTTGCATGTAATTAAAACTACTTGTAGTTTTGTCAAATAAGATTGAGAATGGCAAATGAATAGTAAACTCTCTCTTGCTTACATGAAGTTCTTGTCGAATGTAGCTAATGCACCGTCTCAACTTATTACTTTAGGCCCATGGGAGGAACGGATGTTGAATCACCTTGCATCGACTTGGCACGCAGGGGAAAAACTTACCGTGTCAGAAGCCATCCACGCCACGCCTAGCATGTCGCCGAGTACATCACATAAATATTTGAAGATGCTTCGCAAAAAAGACTTGATTGATTTAGTGGTAGATCCAATAGACAATCGTATTAAATACATAGTACATACTAATTTAACCGATAAGTACTTTTCACATTTAGGGCAGTGCCTTGCTAAACAGTGAGATGGTTAAAGGCTAATCTAAAATTCGGATTACTTTTAATGTGCCATTATTGCTAGTAACGTGCAGGTCATATTCATCGCGCACTTCTGCGCTTCTAGCATCAGGACAATTGAATTCATACTTTAATCCAAATTCAACATCTTCAACGGTTATATCTCCAGTATCTTGATTGCAAGAAGTAACTTCAAACATAATTAACCCATCCTTTTGAGTGTTTTCAATGGATGAGACTCCTTAAATTTTACTTTTAAGAAAAGCATCAAACTGAGGCATTATTGAGTTCGTTTTGCATTTTTCCGCAGTCTGACGTGCTAATAGTCTCTATTTAAATCGTGTTACGCTAAAAAGTATTACTCCTACAACCTCATAATACAATCAATGTCCGTGACACAATAGAGCGGACACCCGTTTATTTTGCTACAATCAATCATTATGCAAATACACGACTTGATTCTCTCGTCAGATATCGAATATGAAACAGGGTTTAGCCCTGATTTATTACGCAAGTGGCGGCAGCGCTACGGGTTCCCATTGCAAGAAGTCCTCACCGATGGGAAAGCTGCTTACTCGCGCGAGACTGTCAAACGCCTTCTGCAGATCAAACGATTATTAGAAAATGGATTAATGCCCGCTCAGGTTGTCAGTCGGTCAGTGGATGAACTGAATCGTCTACTGCAAGCCATTGCTAATGACTCACACAATACGAGCGCCAATGAACTCATCAAGAAGTTAATTGAGCGACTAATGCACATGGATCAAGTGGGGTTTAATGCCCTATTGGATAGCAGTCGGAATGCGGGAACTCTGTCAGAGTTCGTCACAAATACAGTGGCACCATTACTTACTTCAATTGGCGTTGCTTGGGCGAAGGGAGAGATTGAGGTTTATCATGAGCATCTATGCTCCAGTCTCATCGAACGTTACTTGCATACTGAACTTCTCTTATACAAACCCAGGGGAGGCTTTCCAATCATCCTTTTTGCGACACCCCCGGAAGAACAACATGCGCTTGGCCTGCTGATGGCCGAGGTGATTCTTGCAGAACAAGGTGCGAAAACTATCAACCTTGGAAGAAGTATCCCTTTGAATCACATGAAACTAGCAGCGATTTCGTGTCAGGCTAATATAGTCGCACTATCCTTCAGCTTTGCAATAGCTGAGAGGCGCATAAGACCTATCCTGCAGCATTTGCGCCATATTCTGCCTGCTGATATAGAGATATGGGCCGGCGGAAGCGGTGCCGAGATCATAAAGCGTCCCCAAAAAGGAGTCCGTATTTTATTAAACTTCGAAGATACGGTTGTCGCGATCAAGGAATATACCAAGCATATTAGTGTCAAAGAATGAGGTAATACCCACTACCTATTGCCGAACATCATTTATTCATTTCTGGTGTTACAAAACAGACTGTCGCTGGTGACCGGCTCTATTAAAAGTATTCTAATTATTATGGGCAGATATGCCCCATCAAGCAGAAGCTTAAACTAGCGAATGTCTCTTATTGGCCCTATCTGCCGCAAAGCTTACCGTACGATTTGTCTAAAAGCTGACAAGCCCACTAGGTATTATCGCGCAATCTAGCCGCAGCGATTTTGTGCTGGTTTTAAGGTAAAATAACGCTTTATTTACGTAGCTTTATAAGGCTTTACCATGTCTCTGACCACGCTCAACGCCCTCTCCCCGCTCGACGGCCGCTACCAAACCAAACTGGATGCACTGCGCCCGTACTTTAGCGAATACGCCCTGATTAAACACCGCGCATGGGTAGAAGTGGAATGGCTAAAAGCCTTAGCAGCAGCCAGTGAGCTTAAAGAAATCGTCCCTTTTAGTCCGGCCACGGTAAACGCATTGGATGCCGCGATTGCTAATTTTAGCGAAGCCGATGCAGCGCAAGTTAAAACCATAGAAGCACGCACCAACCACGACGTTAAAGCCTTGGAATATTGGCTTAAAGACAAATTTGAGTCCAACCCAGAAATCAACAAAGCCAGTGAATTCATCCACTTTGCTTGCACCTCAGAAGACATCAACAACTTGTCGCATGGCTTAATGCTAAAAACCGCCCGCGATGAGGTGATGCTGCCCTTCTTGGCCAATTTAATGGCGCGCTTGAGCGAGCTGGCCACGCAATTGGCTGATCAGCCCATGCTGTCACGCACCCACGGCCAAACCGCTTCGCCCAGCACCATGGGCAAAGAGCTGGCCAATGTGCTGTACCGCTTGCAACGCCAAGAAAAACAATTAAGGAACAACGAAATTTTGGGCAAAATTAACGGCGCCGTGGGTAACTTCAATGCCCACCTGGCCGCTTACCCAAACTTCGATTGGGAAAAGTTTGCCGAGCGCTTCGTGCAATCCTTGGGCTTGACCTACAACCCCATGACCATACAAATTGAACCGCACGATTACATGGCCGAGTTGTACGACAACTTTGCCCGCATCAACACCATTTTAATCGACCTTAACCGCGACATTTGGGGCTACATCTCGGTCGGTTACTTCAAACAGAAAATAAAAGCCGGCGAAATCGGTTCGTCCACCATGCCACACAAGGTCAACCCGATAGACTTCGAAAATTCCGAAGGCAATTTGGGTTTGGCTAATGCGCTGTTACGCCACATGGCAGAAAAGCTGCCTATCTCACGCTGGCAGCGTGATTTGACCGACTCCACGGTCTTGCGCAACATGGGCGTGGCCTTTGGTTACACCTTGCTAGCTTACGACGCCTGTTTGCGCGGCTTGAATAAGCTGGAAATTAACCCAGAAAAATTAGCGCAAGATTTAGACGCCAACTGGGAAGTCTTGGCCGAGCCCATACAAACGGTGATGCGCCGTTATGGCATAGCCAATCCCTACGAACAGCTCAAAGAATTAACCCGCGGCAAAGGCGGTATCAACCAAGCCTCCTTGCATGCCTTTATCCAGGACTTAGCGATTCCGGCTAATGCCAAACAAGACTTATTGGCCATGACGCCTGCCAGCTACATAGGCAAAGCCGTTGCATTAGCAAAACGCCGCTAGCATGGCCGACGTTTTAGTGCTGTATTACTCCCAAGGCGGCGCCGTGCGAGACATGGCGCAGCTGATAGCGCGTGGCATTGAGAGCCATGCCAACATCAAAGCACGCATACGCACGGTGCCTAAAGTGTCTAGCAATTGCGAGGCGACAGAACCAGACATTCCAACCAGCGGTGACCCTTACGTTGAACTCAGCGATTTGCAAGAATGCGTGGGCTTAGCGCTAGGCAGTCCCACCCGATTTGGCAACATGGCCGCAGCCATGAAATACTTTTTAGACAGCACGGTGAGCACTTGGTTAAAAGGCGATTTAATTGGCAAACCGGCTGCCGTGTTCACCAGCAGCGGCTCCATGCACGGCGGCAACGAAGCCACCTTGCTCAGCATGATGCTGCCATTGATGCACCATGGCATGCTCATGGTAGGCATCCCCTACTCGGAAGCAGAATTATCTGCCACGCAAAGCGGTGGCACGCCTTACGGTGCTAGCCATGTGGCGGGCACCAGTGATAACAAAGCCATCACTGCAGAAGAACGTAAACTCTGTTTGGTCTTAGGCAAACGCTTGGGTGAAATAGCCCTTAAGCTGAGCGCATAATGCGCCCAGCAGCAAATACAGGCATGATTAATAGTCTAAGACTGGGTGCCAGCATCAGTCTGATTGCACTCATCCTATTGTGCCTAGCTTGGGAAACGGTGTTAGCGCCATTTAAACCGAATGGCTCGCTGTTGATCCTTAAAACCCTGCCCTTGTTGCTACCCTTGTTTGGCATTTTGCATGGCAAGCGCTACACCTACCAATGGGCCAGCCTATTTATTCTGTTTTACTTTATGGAAGGTGCGGTTAGGGCGTGGGCCGATGTCGGCTTGTCCGCCCAACTAGCCTTAATGGAAGTGGTGTTAACGCTGGTATTTTTTCTCTGTGCGATTTATTACGCTAAGCTCACGCGCAAGCCATAAGCAAGAGCGGCGTTAAGGAAACAACTTACCCGGATTGAGTATGTTTTCCGGGTCAAAGGTGAGCTTCAAGGCCTTCATCAAATTCATGGTGGTTTCGTCTATCTCACGCGGCACAAAAGCCCGCTTGGCGATGCCCACCCCGTGCTCGCCAGACAAAGTCCCTTGCAAAGACAAGACCAAGCTGAACACCTCATCCAAACAGGCGTAAGCGCGCTGCATCTCATCGGCACGATCCGGATTGACCAATAAATTGACGTGTATATTGCCGTTGCCGGCATGGCCAAAATTCACGTTGGCAATCTGGTAGTGCGCCGCTAGTTTTTCTAAGCCCGTCAACAATTCAGGCAAATGCGAGACCGGGACGGCGATGTCTTCATTGATTTTCTTAGGGGCAATGTCTTTCAGTAAAGGCGACAAGGCTTTTCGCGCGGCCCACAAGGCTTTGGTGTCTTCTGCCGCTTTGGCTTCGATTAGCCCATCGACTTGGCAGGCGGAAATGATGGCCAAGGTAGCTTCGGCGATTTCTTGCTGCGCACCGTCCACCTCTATCATCAAGTACGCGCGCGCATGATCAGGTAGTAAATTTTTATGCCGTCCACGAATGAGATTAAGCGCGCCGTTATCTAAAAACTCCAAGGCGCTGGGCGTGTAAGGTTGCGCCATGATGGCGGCGATCGCTTTAGCGCAGCTGTAAGTATCGACGAATTCGGCGGTGATGCCGCCGGTGTGTTTAGGCACTGGCGTTAGTTTTAACGTGGCTTCCACGATGACCGCCAGCGTGCCTTCTGAGCCCACCAACAATCGGGTTAAATCGTAACCCACCACGCCTTTGCTGGTGTAACAACCGGTTTTAATGATCTCGCCCTTGCCGGTGACAGCCTTCAAACCTAAGACATGGTCGCGCGCCACCCCGTACTTCACTGCATGCGGCCCTGCCGCACAGGTAGCCAAATTGCCACCCACGCTGCAATACGCCGCGCTGGATGGGTCGGGTGGCCAAAAGAAGCCCACGCATTTAATGGCATCCTGCAAATCTTGATTCAACACGCCAGGCTCAACGGTGGCCATGCGGTTGTCCGGATCGATGCTGAGTATCTTATTCATTCGCTCTAATGACAGGGCCACACCGCCGGCTTCTGGCACACTGCCGCCTGCTGTGCCTGTGCCACGGCCGCGCGGCACCACCGGCACCCTATGCGCGTTGGCTAGCTTAAGTACGGCTTGCACGTCCTCCACCGTCAATGGAAAAACCACGGCGATGGGGGCATGAAAAATACGGGAGTTATCGTAAGCGTAGGCGTAACAATCGACCGGGTCGGTGTACAGCCTGTCTTTAGGGAAAATTTGTGCTAATTTGGCTAGAAAATCAGTGACGGCCATTAAACCCACTTATCTTTTTTTGATGTAGAGGTCGGTAATGGTACCCTCTTTCATCTCAGCCGCGAAGCAGACTGTTTCTGACAGGGTTGGGTGCGGATGTATGGTCAAACCTAAGTCATGCGCGTCGGCGCCCATTTCTATGGCCAACACGGTTTCTGCCAGCAACTCACCTGCATTCACCCCAACGATGCCAGCACCGATTAAACGATGGCTGGTTTTATCAAAAATCAATTTGGTTGTGCCTTCTGTGCGTCCAACGGAGAGCGCACGACCGCTAGCTGCCCATGGGAATGAGGCTTTTTCGTAATCCAGACCTTGGGCTTTGGCTTCAGTTTCGGTCACGCCTGCCCATGCAATTTCCGGATCCGTGTAGGCTACTGATGGGATGGTCATGGCTTGGAATTGCACTTTGTGTCCCGCAATCACTTCCGCCGCCACTTTACCTTCGTGGGTGGCTTTGTGCGCTAACATGGGCTGACCAACAATGTCACCTATGGCAAAGATGTGCGGCACATTGGTGCGCATTTGCTTATCCACCGGAATAAAGCCCCATTCATTTACCGCCACGCCTGCCGTTTCTGCGCCTATGTTTTTACCGTTAGGCTTACGACCGATAGACACCAGCACGCGATCATACACTTGCGCGTCCTTGGGCGCTGCCTCGCCTTCAAAACTGACGTGGATGCCGTCTGGCTTAGCATCGATCTTGACCACTTTGGTTGACAGCATGATGCTTTCAAAACGTTTTTCCATGCGTTTATGCAAGGGCCGCACTAAATCACGGTCACAGCCTTGTACCAAGCCATCGGTGAATTCAACCACGCTGACTTTTGAGCCCAAGGCATCGTAGACCGTGCCCATTTCCAAACCGATAATGCCGCCGCCAATCACCAGCATGCGTTTAGGCACATCGACCAAGGCCAAAGCGCCGGTGGAATCCATGATGCGGCCGTCATCCGGTGCGCCAGGGAATTTTGTGGCTTGCGAGCCTGCGGCTATGATGGCGTAATCAAAACTCACCGTGGTCAACTTACCGTCCGCGGCAGTCACAGCGATTTGATTGGGGCCAGTGAATTTACCCAAGCCTTGCAGCACAGTTACTTCGCGTTGTTTAGCCATAGACGACAAACCGCCGGTTAATTTCCCCACCACGTCGTTGGCTTTCCAATGGCGCAATTGCTCCAAATCCAATTGTGGCGCACCAAAGCTCACGCCATGATGGGCGGTTTCTTCGGCTTCGGTAATGACTTTGGCCGTGTGCAACAAGGCTTTGGATGGGATGCAGCCCACATTCAAACAAACGCCACCCAAGGTGGAGTAACGTTCGATCATTACGACTTTTTTACCTAGGTCTGCGGCACGAAACGCAGCTGTGTAGCCGCCTGGGCCTGAACCCAAGACCAACACCTCGGCATGAAAGTCGGATGCAGGTAGCGCCTTAGCGCTGGCAGCCGCTGTGCTTCTATCAGTAACAGGCGTGGCGGCAGGCATAGGGTTAGGGGTAGATGCAGGCGCAGTTGGCGCGGCCTCGACTTTTGCAGGCGCTTGGCTAGGCTTGGTTTCTGCGGCTAGGCTTTCCACTTGCATGAGCAAGCTGTCTTTAGCCACTTTATCGCCCACTTTAACCGTCAAGCTTTTTACCGTGCCGACCACTGGCGATGGAATATCCATGGAGGCTTTATCGGATTCAACAGTGATCAGTGAGTCTTCTAAAGCCAGCACATCGCCAACTTTCACCAAGACATCAATCACATCCACGCTATCAAAGTTACCAATATCTGGTACCAAAACATCCACTAAATTGCTCATGCTTACCCTTAGATAAAACTTAAATTAACCCGTATGCCCTAGCTATGACTTCTAGAGCAACAACCTACGCACATCGCTCAACATCATGCGCATGTGGCTGGTAAAGCGGGCACCATCAGCACCATCGACCACGCGGTGATCGTAAGAAAGCGACATGGGCAGCATCAATCTGGCTTCAAACGATTTGCTTTTGGGGTCATAGACCGGCTGCATGCTGGAGCGTGATACGCCTAAAATCGCTACTTCAGGACAGTTAATGATAGGCGTAAACATTGTGCCACCTATGCCACCTAGGCTAGAAATGGTGAAGCAACCGCCTTGCATTTCTTCTACCTTTAATTTTCGTTCGCGCGCTTTGGTCGATAAATCGGCTAAATCACGGGCGATTTCCAACACGTCTTTTTGTTGCACATCTTTAACCACTGGCACTACCAAGCCATCCGGCGTATCGCAAGCGAAACCGATATTGAAATAATTTTTTAATATCAGGCTATCGCCGTCAGGCGAAAGCGAGGCATTAAAGTTCGGGTAGGTTTTAAGTGCATTCACCGAGGCTTTAATTAAGAAAGCCAACATGGTGAGTTTCACGCCACGCTTTTCCGCATCGGCTTGCATGGACTTTCTAAAATCTTCCAAATCGGTAATGTCGGCTTCGTCAAATTGCGTCACATGCGGCGCGGTCACCCAATTGCGGTGTAAATTTGCGCCCGATAGTTTTTTAATACGGGATAGCGGTTTGGTTTCAATTTCACCAAACTTACTAAAATCAATCACCGGCATGGCCAAGGTCGCAAGACTGCCCAAGCCGGCACCCATGTTTTCTGTGCGCGGTTTAGCCAATTCGGCTTTCACATAGGCTTGCACGTCTTCTTGCAAAATGCGGTTTTTAGCGGCGCTGCCTTTAACAAAGGCCAAGTTAACGCCTAACTCGCGAGCAAACTTACGTACCGATGGGCTGGCGTGCGATAGCGTTCCCGCATCCACGACTATGCTCTCACCAACCGGCACTGGCTGATGCGCAGGCGCAATGGTTTTTGGTGGTTCAGGTGCAGGTCGGGTAGGTTCAGGAATGGCTACCTCCAATTTGGCTGGCGGCGGGGCACTAGTTTTAGTCGGTGCTGCGGCAGATGCGGCTACCGCAGCCACACTGCTAGCCTCAGCGCTAACTTCCAGCGTAATGATTAAGTGGCCCTGCGCCACCTTGTCACCAACTTTTATTTTAACGGACTGCACCACGCCAGCGAATGGCGATGGGATGTCCATGGAAGCCTTGTCCGATTCGACTGTAATCAACGAATCTTCTTTAGCCACCGTGTCACCGATTTTCACTAACACATCGATGACATCGACGCTGTCAAAGTTGCCAATATCGGGGACCAGTATGTCTTGAATTGCCATGAGTCGTGTCCTTAAACTGTCGTTGGGTTAGGCTTGTTAGCGTCTAACTTGTATTTTTTGATCGCTTCGCTGACCTTAGCTACTGGCAATTTGCCTTCGTCGGCCAAGGCTTTAAGCGCGGCCACAACGACATAGTACCGGTCCACTTCAAAGAAGCTACGCAATGCCTCGCGGCTATCAGAGCGGCCGTAACCGTCTGTGCCCAAGGCCACAAATTTACCCGGCACGAATGCGGCAATTTGCTCAGCAAAGGATTTCATGTAGTCGGTTGAAGCAATGGTGGGTCCTTGCGCACTTTTCATCGCTTCTGCCACGTAACTTAAGCGTTGCGGTTTTTCTGGATTAAGCATGTTCCAACGCTCTGCATCCAAGCCATCACGACGCAATTCGTTAAAGCTGGTGACACTCCAAACGTCAGCAGAGACCCCCCAATCTTTTTCCAGCATATCAGCCGCTGCAATCACTTCACGCAGGATCACGCCACTGCCCATCAATTGGACTTTTTCGCCCTTCGCTTTGGATTTGCTAAAGTTGTATATGCCTTTAAGTATGCCGGCTTCTGAGCCTTTTGGCATATCCGGGTGGGTGTAATTTTCATTCATCAAGGTGATGTAGTAATACACGTCCTCTTGATTTTGCACCATGCGGCGCATGCCTTCTTGAATAATTACGGCCAATTCATAGGCAAAGGTAGGGTCGTAGGACAAGCAATTAGGAATGGTCGCAGACATTAAATGGCTGTGTCCATCCTCGTGTTGCAAGCCTTCACCATTAAGCGTAGTGCGGCCTGCCGTCGCACCCAACAAGAAACCGCGGGCACGCGAATCGCCAGCCGCCCAAGCCAAATCACCTATGCGCTGGAAACCAAACATGGAATAGAAAATGTAGAACGGGATCATCTGCACGCCAGTCACACTATAGGATGTGGCAGCGGCTATCCAACTTGAGAATGAGCCAGCTTCGTTAATGCCCTCTTCCAAAATTTGACCGTCTTTGGATTCTTTGTAATACATCACTTGATCAGAATCCATAGGCTCATACAACTGGCCTTGACTGGCATAAATGCCCAATTGACGGAACATGCCCTCCATACCGAAAGTACGGGCCTCGTCTGGCACGATAGGCACAATGTATTTGCCTAGCTGCTTATCACGCACCAAGGTGGATAAAATTCGCACGAAGGCCATGGTGGTAGAGATTTCACGCTCACCGGTGGACACCAACATGTTTTCAAATGCAGACAACTCAGGCACCACCAAATCGTTACCTTTACGACGACGAGCCGGCACAGAACCACCCATGGCAGCACGGCGCTCGGCCATGTAGACCATTTCAGGGCTGTCGGCGGCTGGCTTATAAAAACTCAAACTTTCTACTTGCTCATCAGTGATAGGCAAATCAAAGCGGTCTCTAAAGGCTTTAAGCGAGCTTAAATCCATGCTTTTCTGTTGGTGCGTGGTGTTTTGACCTTCGCCCGCTTCGCCCATGCCATACCCTTTAACGGTTTTAGCTAATATCACCGTAGGCTGGCCTTTGTGGTTCACTGCCGCATGGTAGGCCGCGTACACTTTGTGCGGATCATGGCCGCCACGGTTTAAGCGCCAAATGTCTTGATCGCTCATGGCTGCCACCATTTCTTTTAATTCTGGGTATTTACCAAAGAAATGCTCGCGCGTGTATGCACCGCCTTTAGCTTTAAAGTTTTGGTATTCGCCATCCACGCATTCTTCCATGCGTTTTTTCAACAAGCCATCTTTATCCATGGCCAATAATGGGTCCCAATAAGAACCCCAAATGACTTTCAATACATTCCAGCCTGAACCACGGAAATCCGATTCCAATTCTTGGATGATTTTGCCGTTGCCACGCACTGGGCCATCTAGACGCTGCAAATTACAGTTAATCACAAAAATTAAATTATCTAATTTTTCACGGCTAGCCAAAGAAATTGCGCCCAAAGATTCCGGCTCATCCATTTCACCGTCACCGCAGAACACCCATACTTTGCGATCGCTGGTGTCCGCAATACCACGGTCATGCAGATATTTGAGGAACCGCGCTTGATAAATGCCAGTAATGGGGCCCAAGCCCATAGACACGGTTGGGAATTGCCAGAAATCCGGCATTAACCAAGGGTGTGGGTAGCTAGGCAAACCGTTGCCACCAACTTCTTGACGGAAGTTAGTCAATTGCTCTTCAGTGATGCGGCCTTCTAAGAAAGCACGGGCGTAAACGCCTGGAGAAGAGTGGCCCTGGAAATACACGCAATCGCCACCAAAGTTTTCATTAGCCGCGCGGAAAAAATAGTTGAATGCCGTGTCATAAAGGGTGGCCGCCGATTGGAAACTGGCAATGTGTCCGCCCACACCAGGAGACTTCTCATTGGCACGCAGCACCGTCATAATGGCATTCCAACGAACCAAAGCACGAATGCGGCGCTCCATTTCCGGATTACCAGGCAAGCGTTGCTGCAAATGCGTAGGGATGGTATTTACGTAGGCGGTCGTCGCGTTATACGGTAAATTGCTACCAGAACGGCGGGCTTTATCTATCATCGCTTCAAGCAAGAAATGCGCACGCTCTGTGCCTTCATTATCGATAACAGCCGTCAGCGCATCCAACCACTCTTGCGTTTCTTGCGGATCCGTTTCAGTCAAACCTGTAGCGTGTTGATTTGTTGCCATGCTTGAGATATCTCCGTGTTGTGGTTGCTACGCGTATAATTTATACAGAGCGGAAGCAACTAAACGTGAATTAGAATGTTCTATAAAAAAAGAACAAACGTGAATGATCATTTAATCTAGGTAATAGTGTGGCTTTTTTAGCCTTTTTGGTCAAGTTAAACCGTAGCCTGCAAGGCTTGATTTTGTTAGATTTGCTAGATTTGTTATACATCTTATATAAGACTTAAGGAATTTTAAATGTCGGTAAAATTAGTGCAATATGCAGATATATGCAGTGAAAATACGCTATCTTCTGATAAACATATGCTTTTTATCATGAGCGATAATATGCCAGACACGCTGCCTTTTGCCAGCAGTCTACAGGCTAAGCTGAAACGCATGGGCAGCGAATTCAAAGACCTAAATAAAACCCCAGTGGCTGTAGATTTAATCAACAACAGCCTAGCCAGCTTTGTGGTATTGAACGAAAAATTAAGCGTTTTTCAACGCCACAGTCTACTAAGCAAAGCCATCAAACCCTTACTGGCAGAACATGCTGAGGTGCTAGCCATATGTGTGTATGGGACCAATAGCGAACGTGAGATTAATGCATGTGCCGCCTATTATGTAGCGTGTGCAAACACGGCAGAAATGCCTAGCAAAAAATCCGAAAAAAAATTCAAACCATTAACCAAAGTCAGCATTCATGGCTATAAAGCAAATCACGATTATGGCTACGTGAATGCTCGCGTTGCAGGCAACGCTTTATGCCGCCAATTAACCGTAACACCACCCAATGAGCTAACCCCTACGCTATACCGTAATAAAATTGCGGCATTAGCCAAGGACATGGCTTGGCAGCATAAGGAATATGACATGGCCACGCTCAAAAAAATGGGGGCTGGTGCTTTTTATGCGGTAGGTCAAGGCAGCGAGCCACAGGATGCTGCCATTGTGCATTTAAGCTACCGACCAAGCCAGGCTAGCCAACATTTTGCACTGGTGGGTAAAGGGATATGCTTTGACACCGGCGGGCACAACCTCAAGCCGGCCAAATACATGCAAGGCATGCACGAGGACATGAATGGCTCTGCTGTGGCTCTAGGCATACTATTAGCCGCCAGTCAGCAGCAGTTGCCGGTCAATATAGATTGTTGGTTAGCCATAGCGCAAAATCACATAGGCCCTTTAGCTTACAAACAAAATGACGTGGTTACCGCCCTGAATGGAACTAGCATAGAAATTGTGCATACCGATGCAGAGGGTCGCATGGTGCTAGCTGATACACTGACTTTAGCCAGCCGAGAAAAACCAGAGTTCATCATGGATTTTGCCACCTTAACCGGCAGCATGGTCGCCGCATTGGGTGACAGAATGAGTGGCGCCATCAGCAATCGCCCTGAATTGGCCTGCATAGCGGTTGGGGCTGGCAATAAAGCAGGTGAACGCATACACGCGTTTCCTTACGATGAAGATTATGAAAGCGACCTTGACAGCGAGATTGCTGACATTAAGCAGTGTACGCTTGAAGGCGGACCTGACCACATTCATGCAGCCCGCTTCCTGGGACGCTTCGTAGAAAATGATGTGGCCTGGCTACACATAGACTTATCATCGGCCAACCGAAAAGGTGGCTTAGGCGCCATACAATCTGACACCAATGGCTTTGGCGTGGGGTTTGGTTTAGAGATGATCAGGAGCATGATCAGCAAACCCTAGGCCCTAAAGCTAAAAACCCCCACTATTTACATAGAGGGGGTTAAGCCGACCGCGG
>JAIQBT010000027.1 GCA_020035195.1 Methylotenera sp. | reverse complement strand
ACTAAGTTGTAGAAAGGAGTTTTTTTCGCGCCACCACGAGCTAAACGAATAATAACCATAATCTTTGTTCTCTTTGTTGAAAAAATTTATCGCAGAAAGGCGCGGATTTTACGCTACAAATTGTGCGTTTGACAAGCGCTTTATGTATTTATGCGCAGGATTTAGTCTAAATGGCCATCAAAGCCACTGGCCGCCTTGCTTTTGTAGCGAGTTTGATCGCTTAACCCGGCTGCTTTAAAGCCTGCACGACGTAAGCGGCAGGAATCGCATAAGCCGCAGGCCTCGCCGTGCCTGTCTGCTTGGTAGCATGAAACTGTCATGGCGTAATCCACGCCCAATTCGGTGCCCAATTGTATGATTTGCCCTTTGCTCATGTCTATCAATGGCGCGTGTATGGTAATGGTTTGGCCCTCTACCGCGCTTTTCGTGGCCAGATTGGCCATGGCTTGAAAGGCTTTAATGTATTCGCCGCGGCAATCTGGGTAGCCCGAATAATCCAAGGCGTTCACCCCTATGAATATGTCTTGCGCTTGCAAGACTTCGGCCCAGGCCAAGGCCAAAGACAGCATGATGGTGTTGCGCGCAGGCACGTAGGTAATTGGAATGCCGGACGTTTCTTGTTCGGGTACGGCGATGGCATCGTCGGTCAGCGCTGAGCCGCCAAATAAGGACAAATCCAGATGGGCTGTTTTGTGGGCGGCCGCACCCATGCTCAGTGCCACATTGTTGGCTGCATGCAATTCGGCGATATGGCGTTGGTGGTAATCCAGGCTGAGGCAATAGCAATCAAACCCTTGCGACTTGGCGATGGCCAGGCAGGTGGCCGAATCGAGTCCGCCGGACAGCAGCACCACGGCATTTTTTTTCATTGCGGTATTTTTAATCATGGTTGTTAATCGTAGTTTTATTCATGGTTTTTATTGGAAGTGGCACCATTAAACACCAGGTTTTTCGCCCCACAGTATTTTATGCAATTGCACTTGCATGCGCACCGGCAGTTTGTCGGCTAATACCCACTCGGCCAAATCGGTCGCGTTCACTTGGCTAAACACCGGTGAAAACACCACTGGGCAGGTTTGCGGTAGTTTATGCAGCGTCAATTGCTGTTTGGCCCAATCGTAATCGGCGCGATCGCACAGCACAAATTTTACTTCATCGGTTTTTTTCAGTAGGGCTAAATTGGCCCATAGGTTGTTTTCCAGCTCGCCTGAGCCCGGTGTTTTGATGTCCAGTATGACCGATACCCTAGGATCGACCGCGGCAATGTCCATGGCCCCACCGGTTTCCAGCGATACGCTGTAGCCGGCATCGCACAGTGCGCTTAATAAGCCATGACAGTCTTTCTGCGCCAAGGGTTCGCCGCCGGTGACCGTGACATAGTGCGCGCCCAACTCGGCCACTCGGCTGAGAATGGCATCCAGTGCCATGTTGCTGCCGCCACTAAAGGCGTAAGCGGTGTCACAATAAACACAGCGCATGGGGCAACCGGTTAGGCGCACAAACGTCGTGGGCAAGCCTATGCGTGAGGACTCGCCTTGTATGGAATGAAATATCTCGTGAATTTTAAGTGTCATCGCTAGCCAGCACCCTTAGTTTATTCTTGCTGCAGGCCTGCCATGCCAAGGCGCCACTTTGAGCAGCATCAGCATGCCGGGGATGGCCAGCACAAAGCACCAAATAAAGAATTGAAACCAACCTAAATTTTCTACCATGAAGCCGGTGGCGGCATTGGCAAAGGTGCGAGGTACGGCCGCCAAGCTGGTAAATAAAGCAAATTGCGTGGCCGTGTAAAGTGGGTGGGTGGTTTGCGCGATGTAGGCGACAAAAGCTGCCGTGCCCAAGCCCACACCAAAGGCCTCCACGCCAATCACCACGCCCAACCACAGCAGGCTGTGGCCTACCGTGGCCAGCCAAGCAAAGCCCAAAATAGCTAACATTTGCACGACACCAAATACCCACAAGGCACGGTTGATGCCCAGTTTAAACATCCACACGCCACCGAGCAAGCCGCCTATCACGCTGGGCCACAAGCCGGCATTTTTGGCTATCAGGCCAATTTCGGTTTTACTAAAGCCCATGTCTAGGTAAAATGGTGTGGCCAAAGCGGTGGCCATGCTGTCGCCCAATTTATAGAGGAATATAAAAGCCAAGATCAGCAAGGCCGACTTTAGTCCGTTACGACCGATGAATTCCTTAAACGGCTCGACCACGGCCGCACGCAAGGTCTTAGGGGCGGCCGATTTTAACAGGGGCTCTTTGACAAAAATCGTCATTAAAATACCGGGCAACATGAATAGCGCGGTAATCATAAACACGCTGCTCCATGCCAGGTGGTCGGCTAGAATCAGTGATAAGGAGCCAGGAATAAGCCCGGCAATTTTATAGGCGTTCACGTGCACGGCATTGCCTAAACCCAGCTCGTTATCGATCAGCAATTCGCGGCGGTAGGCGTCCAGCACCACGTCTTGGCTGGCACTAAAAAAAGCCACGGCGGTGGCTAAGTAAGCGATGGTCCAAATGTCTAGGCTGGGGTTAAACAGGGCGATTAAGGGGATGGATAGCAGCAGTGAGATTTGCGTGATCAATAGCCAGCCGCGGCGGCGCCCCATGGCGTAGCCGGCCAGCTTAGGGGTGTAGCGATCAAACAGCGGGGCCCACAAAAATTTCCAAGTGAAGGGCAGATTAATGAGGGCGAACAAGCCTATGGCCTTCAGGTTAACCCCCTCGCTTCTTAGCCAAGCCGGCAACAAGCTCACTAAAATGTACAGCGGTAAGCCGGAGCTAAAGCCGGTGAAAATGCAAATCAGCATTTTCTGGCTAATCAGCGACGACCAAATCGAATCGGGTTTAAACGCAGTAGAAAACACTTAAGCGGCTTTTAAGCGGTACATGGCCAAATTACCTAATAAGTTGGCCATGAAGTGTACGGTTTTGCTGTTGGTGATGACGCAGCGCTCCAGTATTCTAATTTTGTGATTTTTACAAAATTGATCAAAGTCATTGATGGTGCACAAGTGCACGTTGGGCGTGTCGTACCATTGGTAGGGCAAGGCTTTTGACACCGGCATGCGCCCATTGGCAATTTGTAAACGGTTGCGCCAGTAGCCAAAATTAGGGAAAGTGACGATCACTTCTCGCCCCACGCGCAGCATTTCCTGCACAATGTCTTCTGTGTTGTGCATGGCTTGTAAGGTTTGCGACAAGATGACGGTATCGAAGGATTGGTCCTCAAAGCCTGACAAACCGTCTTCCAAATCCATCTGTATGACGTTGCTGCCGTTGTCCATGCATGCCAGCCAATTGGCATCGTCTTTTTCCACGCCGTAGCCTTTAACTTCTAAGCCCAGGCGTAAAAACTGCAGTAACTCGCCGTCGCCACAACCCAAGTCCAGTACCTTGGAGCCAAAGCCTACCCAGTTCGAGATGATGGCAAAATCTTGCCTAAACTGCAGGACAGAATTTGTAATTTTTACATTATTTTGTGCCGTTGGATTCATGCTTATACCTGCACCTTGTTCAAGTAAGTGCGCAAGATTTCGTGGTAGTGCGCGTCTGGCATTAAAAAGGCGTCGTGGCCATGCGCGGCCGTGACCTCGGCGTAGCTGACGGTGCGCTCGTTATCCAGCAAGGCTTTGACTATCTCACGCGAGCGTGCCGGTGAGAAGCGCCAATCACTGGTAAAGGACACCACCAAAAATGCCGCTTTAACCTGTTTGAAGGCTAGGCTTAAATCGTTATTAAAGCTTAAGGCTGGGTCGTAATAGTCCAAGGCGCGCGTCATGCGTAAATAGGTGTTGGCATCGAATTCACCGGCAAATTTATCGCCTTGGTAGCGCAAGTAGGACTCCATTTCGAATTCAGCATCGAAACTGTAATGGATGCCGTCTTTGAGTTTGCGGCCAAATTTGGCGCCCATGGCATCGTCACTCAAATAAGTGATGTGGCCCAACATGCGGGCAATCCTTAAGCCGCGCCTAGGCACGACGCCATGCGCGTAGTAATCGCCCCCATGAAATTCCGGGTCGGTAATAATGGCTTGTCGCGCCACTTCGTTAAAGGCCATGTTTTGCGCCGTTAAATTGGGGGCGGAGGCAATCACCAGGGCATGGCACACGCGCTCTGGGTAAGCCAAGGTCCATTGCATGGCTTGCATGCCGCCTAAACTACCACCCACGACCGCGGCCAATTGTTTAATGCCAAGGTAATCCGCCAACATGGCTTGCGAGGCCACCCAATCTTCCACGGTGACCACAGGAAATTGTGCGCCCCAAGGCTGGCCGGTGGCTGGGTTGGTGCTGGCAGAACCGGTGCTGCCGTGACAGCCGCCTAAATTGTTCACGCCGATGACGAAAAATTTGTTGGTGTCTAAGGGTTTGTTTGGGCCAATTAAGTTATCCCACCAGCCCGGGTATTTGTCGTCCGCACTGTATTTACCGGCCACGTGGTGCGTGCCGGACAGTGCATGGCAAATTAACACCGCGTTCGATTTATCGGCGTTGAGGCTACCATAGGTTTCATAAACCAAATCAAATTGCGGCAACACCGCACCGCTTTTTAGCGTCAGTGGCTGCGCAAAATGCGCGGTTTGGGCGGCAACAATGCCTACGGAGTTAGTTTCTTGCATGGCGTGATTATACTATGGCTAGTAAAATTTTTTCCCCGCTTTGTTTTCAGCCCGGCTCAGCCTTGCTTAAGCAAATAAACAAATGGCCGTACTTAAAGGTTTAATCCCAGTGTTGGCTGACGATCAGCGGGTTCTTGCCCAAGGTGACGCGGTCGTTGCCGGCTAAATCCTGTTTAGTGACCACGTCCACCATCCCTGCATTTGCCATCAAGTCCCTGACCGCTGCTGCTTGCTGGTAGCCGTGTTCCAGCATTAACCAGCCTTGTGGCATGAGGTGAAACAAGCCCTGCTGGATGATACTACGGATGTCGTCCAAGCCGTCCGGGCCGGAGGCGAGTGCGCTCATGGGTTCAAAGCGCAGGTCACCTTGGCTTAAGTGACTGTCGTTTTCTGCGATGTAGGGTGGGTTGCTGACGATGATATCGAAGCGCTGATTGGCCAAGCTCGCATACCAATCGCTCAATATAAATTGCACATGGCCTAGGTTTAAGCGAGCGGCATTTTCTTGGGCAATCGCCAGTGCCGGTGCAGAGGCGTCAACCGCACACACCAAGGCTTTTGGTCTATGCTGGGCGATGGCCAGCGCAATGGCGCCGCTGCCTGTGCCCAGGTCTAAAACGCGCGGCGTTTCCTTAGTCCGGCTGGCTAACTTTTCTAAGGCGGCTTCCACCAAGGTTTCGCTGTCCGCTCTTGGGATTAAAGTGGCGGGTGAGACCCGCAGATTGAGCCCATAAAATTCGCGGTAAGCGGTGATGTAGGCGATCGGTTCGCCGGCCAAACGGCGCGCTAACAGTGCCTGAAACTCCGCGTCCCTATTGGCTTGCAGGGCATCGTTTGCGTGTGCGATGAGCCAGGCACGGTTCACGCCCAATACCTCTTGCAATAAAAGTCGCGCTTCCATGGCGCCGTCCGCGCTGTTGAGTTTGGCCGCGGCCAGGCTCAAGGCTGCATTAACGGTGAGGGAGGTTGCCAAGCTCAAGCTCAATTGTCTTCACCTAAGCTGGCCAGCAAGTCGGCTTGATGCTCGGCCGATAGGGCGCCGATTAATTCATCCATGTCACCTTCGGTAATGGCATCGATCTTGTACAAGGTTAAATTGATGCGGTGATCGGTGATGCGGCCTTGCGGGTA
>JAIQBT010000059.1 GCA_020035195.1 Methylotenera sp. | reverse complement strand
TTGCTACTAAACTAAAAATTACCTTGAAACCAACTCTTCATTTTTTCCATCATGCGGCCAAACGAACCGGATTCCATTTGCCCGGTTAAATGCCGTTCTAATTGCTGCTTACCCATCAACACCAAGCCCACCCCGGTGGCATAGCGTGGGTTACCCACGACTTCAGTCAAGCCACCGACGTAACGCGGTAAACCCATGCGCACTGGCATGTGGAATATCTCTTCGCCCAATTCAACCATGCCACGCATCATGGCAGAGCCCCCGGTAATGACGATGCCAGAAGCAATCATTTCTTCCATGCCACTGCGACGCAATTCGTTCAACACCATTTCGTACAACTCCACCACACGCGGCTCCAATACTTCCGCTAAGGTTTGCACAGACAGTTGACGCGGTTCACGGCCATCTACCCCGGGCACTTCAACTGTTTCGCGGGAGTCGGCCAATTGACGCAATGCGCAACCGTATTTCACTTTGATGTCTTCGGCCGACTGCGTAGGGGTGCGGAATGCCACCGCCACGTCGTTAGTCATTTGATCTCCGGCGATGGGCACCACCGCCGTGTGGCGTATTGCCCCTTGTTTGAAGACGGCGATATCCGTTGTGCCGCCACCTATATCGACTAAACACACGCCCAACTCTTTTTCATCTTCGGTTAACACGGCCAGACTGGAGGCCAGGGGCTGCAAAATCAAATCGCTGACTTCGATGCCGCAACGCTTGATGCACTTCACTATATTTTGGGCGGCGGCCACCGCACCAGTCACGATGTGCACTTTCGCCTCTAGCTTCATGCCACTCATGCCCAAGGGCTCACGCACATCTTCTTGACCGTCTATGATGTATTCCTGAGTGAGGATGTGCAGGATTTGTTGATCGGCCGGCAAGGCGATCGCTCGCGCTGTCTCTATGACTCTATCCACATCCATTTGCGACACTTCCGCGTCTTTAATTTTTACCATGCCGTGAGAATTAAGGCTTTTGATGTGGCTACCAGCAATACCGGTATAGACGTTATTAATTTTGCAATCCGCCATCAGCTCGGCTTCTTCAAGCGCACGCTGTATGGATTGCATGGTCGATTCAATGTTAATCACCACGCCTTTTTTCAGGCCGCGGGAAATATGCTGGCCTAGGCCGATGACTTTCACCGTGCCCTCTGGCTGCAATTCAGCGACGATGGCGACTATCTTGGATGTGCCTATGTCTAAGCCTACAATTAAATTTTTATCTTCTCTTACTCTGCTCATTACTTACTCCTTCCTCGTTCATGCACGGCTTACGGCGGCTTGTTTCTTGCCATGACCAGACTTACCGGCCTTAGCACTGGGTTTAGTTGATTTTTTCACGGACTTAGCACTGTGTTTATTCGGTTCTAGCGACTTAGTCTCTGCCACCTTAGTCTGCACAGCGCTAGCCGACACCGGCTTACGTACCGCGAAACCATTGGGGTAACGCAAATCCGCGTAGCTTACTTTCATGTTTAAGCTGGCTATCGTGTTGCGGTAAACCCGTACAAATTTATCCAATCGGCTGGCAATGTCTACTCGCCCCAACTCGATGACCATGCCATTGCTCGTCGTCACTTGCCAAGCCCGCCTTGGACTAAGCGCCAGCGTAGCGATAGTTAAATCGGCCAATTTCAAACTTTTACTCACTTCCATGTATTGCGATGCCACTTCTATCACGCCGTCACCCGGCCCTAAAAATACCGGTAATTCCTTATTGCTGGCGGCATAAAACAATTCACCGTGCGTGTTGACCAAGGCGATACTGCCCCACCTGGCTAAAGCCTGGTGCTCTTCTATCACCACTTCCAAAGTGTCCGGCCAACGACGGCGCAGACTGACATTGCGCGCCCAAGGTAGCTTTTTAAAAGCATTGCGCGCCTTGATTAAATCCAATGTAAAAAAGTTACCTTTTAAATGCTTGGCCACAATTAACTTCACCTGCTCACGGTTGACGTGATTCAACTGACCCTCCACCACCACTTCGCGTAAGGGGAAAATTGGCAAATGCACCACAGCAAACAAGGCTGCATAAAGCATCGCCACGAAACTGATAACCAATAAAAAATTAGCCAACCAATTTAACCATGTAGGCTTATCCCACATCCGCTAACTCCAATATACGCAGCACCAATTGCTCAAAACTGATGCCGGCCGCTTTGGCCGCCATGGGCACCAAGCTGTGGTCGGTCATGCCTGGGCTGGTGTTCACTTCCAGGAAATAGTGTTGGCCATTTTCATCCATCAAGAAATCAACCCTACCCCAACCACTGCAACCCAAGGCTTTAAATGCCGCGATGGCTTCTTGCTGAATCATGGCTTCCTTTTCTGCCGATAAGCCGCAAGGGCATAAATACTCGGTGTCGTCACGCAAGTACTTGGCCTCGTAATCGTAAAATTCGTTTTTAGGCACGATGCGCACGATAGGCAGGGCAACCAAGCCATGCTCAGCATGGCCTAGTATGCCCACGGTGTATTCGCCGCCACCGACAAATTTCTCCGCCAACACCAAAGGGTCTGCCTTGGCCGCTAAGGTATACGCCGCCGCCAAGCCGCCGGCCGCTTTCACTTTACTAATGCCGATGCTAGAGCCTTCATTGGCGGGCTTAACAAATAAGGGCAAGCCTAGTTTCTTTTCTATGGCAACAAAATTCGTGTCTGCCTTTAGCAACTCAAAATCGGGGGTCACCACCCCCATGGCGCGCCATAACAATTTGCTACGCCATTTATCCATACCAATGGCTGAGGCCATCACACCACTGCCGGTATAAGGAATGTGCAACATTTCCAAGGCGCCTTGTATGCACCCGTCCTCACCAAAGCGACCGTGTAAATTAATAAACACCCGATCAAATGTTTCCAGCTCATGCAATGCGCGATCGCGCGGGTCAAAGCCCTGCGCGTCTATGCCTTGGGCTTGCAGGGTAGCCAATACGGCTGCACCACTTTTAAGTGACACTTCACGCTCCCCCGAGCGACCGCCAAGCAAGACTGCCACTTTACCAAATCTAGTCATGCGCGACTCCTGCTTGAGCACTTACGGCTGCTTTTAAATAAAAATTAAACATAATCACCTATGACTTTCACCTCTTGCTGCAAGGCAATACCAAACTTTTCCAACACCGTGTCGTGCATGTGCTTAATTAAAAGCTCTATATCCAAGGCACTGGCGCCACCAATGTTCACTATAAAATTAGCGTGCTTTTCCGACACCTGAGCCCCGCCTATCAGGTAGCCTTTTAAACCACAGGCTTCAATCAAACGGGCCGCGTAATCGCCTGCTGGGTTTCTAAATGTGGACCCTGCACTAGGCAAATTAAGCGGCTGCGTAGCTAAACGGCTGGCCAATAAATCCTTAATTTTTTGCGTGGCCAGTTGTGCGTCGCCGACCTCAAACTTTAACCATGCGCCAACAAACCATTCGCCTGGTAAGGGCATGCTTATGTGACGGTAACTTGCCACAAATGTGCTGGCAGGGCGCTTATTAAGCTCGCCATGGCGATTGATGGTGACGACACTGTCAACCGCATCCCAGGTTTCCCTGCCATAGCATCCGGCATTCATGGCCAATGCCCCACCCAAAGTGCCGGGTATGCCGGCAAAAAATTCAGCGCCTTGCTTGCTTTGTTTGGCACAAAATTTAGCCAATTTGCCACAGGTCACACCCGATTCCACGTACACCAGGTCGCCTTCCATGTGCATGTCAGTCAGCACGTTGTGCATGGACACCACAGTAGCGCGAAGGCCGCCATCCCTCACCAATAAATTCGATCCCAAGCCTACAAAGTAGATGGGCTGCTTATCGCCCACTTGCTGTAAAAATTCTTGTAAATCCTGCAAATCACTGGGTATGTACAATTGATCGGCTTGGCCGCCTACCCGCCAACTCGTGTGGCGAGACATGGGCTCATTTAGCATCAGCTTGCCGGACCAGTGATGGGATGAAGCTGCGTGCATTACTTAATCACCCCTTCCATGGCTAAGTTGCGGGTCTTGGCAGCGACTTGACCTATGGAGCCGGCACCCATGACGATCACCACGTCATTGGCCTGCGCCATGGCCAATATCGCCGTAGGCAATGCATCCGTGCTTTCAACAAAGACCGGCTCGACTTTAGCCGCCAAGCGAACAGCGCGCATCAAGGTACGTGTGTCTGCGGCAACAATGGGCGCTTCACCCGCGGCATACACTTCAGTGAGTAAGATCGCATCTGCACTGGATAACACCCGCACAAAATCTTCAAAGCAATCGCGCGTACGGGTGTAGCGATGTGGCTGAAACGCCAGTACCAAACGACGACCCGGGAAAGCCGCCCTGGCCGCAGTGATCACAGCTTCCATTTCAACCGGGTGATGGCCGTAATCGTCGATTAGGGTAAATGTCCCCGCGCCAACTTTACCCGCAGCTAACACAGGCACCTCGCCATAGCGCTCAAAACGCCGGCCCACGCCTTTAAATTCTCTTAGGGCTTTTATGATGGCTGCGTCCGGCACATTCAATTCACTGGCAATGGCAATGGCGGCTAAAGCATTAAGCACGTAATGTTTGCCAGGCAAATTCAGGGTCACGTTCATTTCCGTGGTCACACCATTAATACGCTGCACCATGAAATGCATTTTTCCTGCATCGGCCTGCACCTTGGTTGCCCTTACTTTCGCCTCTTCACTAAAACCGTAAGTCATCACAGGCTTAGTCACCCTAGGCAGAATTTGCCGTATATTGGCATCGTCTATGCACACCACGGCCATGCCCCAAAACGGCAATTGTTGAAGGAATTCCACAAAAGCACTCTTGAGCTTGTCAAAGCTATGCTCGTAGGTTTCCATGTGGTCTTGGTCTATATTGGTCACGACAGCCATCACCGGGGTAAGGTGCAAAAATGAAGCATCCGACTCATCCGCCTCAGCCACTATGTATTCGCCGGTGCCTAATTTTGCATTGGCATTGGCGGCCTCTAATTTACCGCCTATGACATAGGTTGGGTCCATACCGGCTTCGGCTAAAATACTGGCGATCAAACTGGTGGTGGTAGTTTTACCGTGGGTGCCCGCCACCGCTATGCCTTGTCTAAAGCGCATCAATTCAGCCAACATCAGCGCGCGCGGCACCACTGGTATGTGCTTCAATCTGGCTGCGTTGACTTCTGGATTGGCTTCGTTAACGGCGCTAGACACCACGACCACATCGGCTGCCCCTAAATTTTCTGCGGCATGGCCTTGGTAAACCGTGGCGCCAAAATCCGTCAAGCGTTTGGTCGTGGCATTGACCGCCAAATCCGAGCCGCTGACAGTAAAGTCCAGGTTAATCAACACTTCAGCAATGCCGCTCATCCCTGAGCCTGCGATGCCAACAAAATGGATGTTTTTGACTTTATGTTTCATGCTGCCAACTCCATGCAAATAGCCGCCACTTTATGGGTCGCATCCGGCATACCTAAACTTCTGGCTTTAATGGCCATGTCTAAGCACTGCTCGCGCGTGATGCCTTGCAACAGCGACGCCACGTTTTTGACGGTAAATTCGTTTTGCGGCATAAGCAGGGCCGCACCTGCATCGGATAGGTAATGCGCGTTGCCGGTTTGATGGTCGTCCACCGCGTGTGGAAAGGGCACCAACACGCTGGCCACGCCGGCCGCGGATAACTCGGCCACGGTTAATGCGCCCGCGCGGCAAATGACCAAATCCGCCCAGCCATACATGGCCGCCATGTCATCGATAAATGCCTTGGCCTCTGCTTGCACAGCGGCCTGTTGGTAATGCTGGGTTAATTTGGCGATGTGTTTTTCACCGGCTTGATGCACCACTATCGGCCGGGTGTTTTTATCCAATTTAGCCAAGGCCAATGGCAACACTTCATTTAAGACTTGCGCACCTAAACTGCCGCCCACCACCAACAGACGCAATGGGCCAGTGCGGCCTTGCGCTCTTTTTGCTGGTGTCGCTAGTTTGCATATGTCTGTCCGCACCGGGTTGCCTAGCAACAAAGCTTTATTGCCAAATGCCGCTGGGAAAGCTGCCACCATGCGGTTCGCTAAGGGTGCCAATACTTTGTTTGTTAAGCCGGCCACGGAATTTTGCTCATGGATAAGCAAGGGCTTGCCTAGTAATTTGGCCATCAGCCCGCCTGGAAATGCCGCGAAGCCGCCCATACCCAACACCACATCAGGCTGGTGCTGACGCATAGCCTGCGCACTTTGCGCCAAGGCTTTCAGCAAGTTGAAGGGCAATAGCAACCAGCCTAAGTAGCCTTTGCCACGCACCCCGCGCATGGTGATCATGGCTTTTTGGTAGTCTTTATTGGCAATCAAACGGTTTTCCATACCGCCCTCGGTACACAACCATACAATTTTCCAGCCTTGGGCTAGCAAGGCGTCCGCCACTGCCATGGCAGGGTAAACATGGCCACCGGTACCGCCCGCCATGATCATTAGGGTTTTACTCATGCCGGCAATCCCTTTTGCAGCCGTCTATTTTCAAAATCAACACGCAATACGATGGCCATGGCCACGCAATTCACTAAAATGCCTGTGCCCCCGAATGACATCAGCGGCAAGGTCAAGCCTTTGGTAGGTAACAATCCGGTATTAACGCCCATATTAATAATGCCTTGCACGCCCATCCACACCCCTAGGCCTTGGGCCAATAAAGCAGAAAAATAACGCTCGTTAGCAATGGCTTCTTTTGCAATACCAAATGACCGGATGACTATCCAAGCAAACAACCCTATCACCGCCAACACCCCTACGAAACCTAGCTCTTCGGCAATCACGGCCAGCAAGAAGTCGGTGTGCGCCTCAGGCAGATACAGCAATTTTTCCACGCTGGCCCCCAAACCCACGCCCAACCATTCGCCACGGCCAAAGGCGATCAAAGCATGCGACAGTTGGTAGCCCTTACCGTAGGGATCGGCCCACGGATCCATAAACCCTATGACACGCTGCATGCGATAAGGCGAACTCCAAATCAAGCCTATGATGGCTATAGGCAGCAGCGTCAGTAAACCGGCAAAGATTTTGCCGTTAATGCCACCCAGCCATAAGATGGAAATGGAAATGGCGGCGATCACGGCAAATGCGCCAAAATCTGGTTCACGCAGCAATAAAAAGCCGACCAAGACCATCACTCCTACCATGGGCATAAAGCCGCGCCTAAAGCTGTCCATCACCGCCGCTTTACGCACGGTATAATCGGCCACGTAGATGGCGGCGAACAACTTCATGAATTCCGAGGGCTGTGGATTCACAACAAACATTTTCAACCAGCGCCGACTGCCGCCAGCTTTTAAACCTATGCCGGGGATGAGCACTAGCACCAACAAGGCCAAGCCAATAAGAAACAAATACGGGGCCATTTTTTGCCACCAAGCAATCGGTATATTGAATGCGATAAAAGCCGAGACTATGCCAACCAACATAAAGGCCGCTTGGTGCACTAAATAATAACTGCTGTTATGGCCCACGCCTTTATCCGCTTCAGCGATGGCAATTGAAGCAGAGTAGACCATCACTAAACTGATGCCCAGCAAGCACAATACTGCCCAGAGAAAGCCTTCATCATAACTGGGCGCGTTGATGCGCTCGCGATCTAACATGGTGGTAATCATGCTGTTTCCTTCAGACTCGGCTGCATAGCCATTACTGCCGCAACAAACACCTGGGCTCGGTGCACATAATTTTTAAACATATCGAAACTTGCGCAAGCAGGCGATAACAAGACTGCGTCACCGCTTTGCGCTAATTTTTTAGCGATGCTGACCGCCTCAGGTAAATCCAATGCACGGTATAGCGCTATGCCGGTGCTTAATAATGCGGCTTCTATTTTGTCCGCATCCCGGCCTAGCAAGACCACCGCACGGGCGTTGGCCACCACCGCTTGGGCCAACGGCGAGAAGTCTTGACCTTTGCCGTCACCGCCAGCAATCAATACAACTTTTTGCGGCAAGCCATGCTTAAACATGCCGGCCAGCGCCGCACAACTGGCACCCACATTGGTACCCTTGGAATCGTCGTAGTAATCCACGTCATCTATATTGGCCACCCACTCCACCCGGTGCGGCAAACCTTTGAAGTTATATAAGGTTTGGATGATGGGCGCATAATCGACGCCTACGGCTCGGCTTAATGCCACGGCCGCTAAGGCGTTGGCGGCATTATGCAAACCAGCGATTTTTAAATCTTGTAAATTGATGAGTTGTTTTTCACCCTCACACAACCAACTTTCACCGGCAATTTGCCGTAAGCCAAACGCCGCTTGTTCAGATAAACCAAAGCTTACTTGCGCCAATTTTGGCCTGGCTAACAACATGCTCCAAGCATCATCTAAATTGAGGACTTGCGTGCGGGCTTGATAAAAAATATGGGCTTTGGCAATGGCGTAATCTTGCAGGCTGTCATATCTATCCATGTGATCTTCAGACAAATTCAGCATGGTCGCGGCATCCACCTGCAAACTATGCGTGGTTTCCAATTGGAAACTGGACAATTCCAACACGTAAACATCCGGCGCTGGCATGGCCAAGCAATCCAATACCGGCAAACCGATATTGCCGGCGACTATGGTTTTTAGCCCGGCGGCTTGGCAAATTTCACCGACCAAACTGGTGACGGTGGTTTTACCGTTGGACCCGGTAATCGCTATCACCTTGGCCGTGGCCGGTCTAAATTGAGCAAACAATTCCACGTCACCCACGACGCTGATGCCATTATTCATCGCCGCTTGAATTGCCGGCTCACTTAAGGCCACACCCGGGCTTACCACCACTAAATCAATGTGCTTAAACAGCTGGTCGCTCAAAGGCCCAGCATGCAATACCACCTCAGGCAGCTCGGTGTTTAACGCAGCCACCCCAGGAGGCGCTTCACGGGTGTCGGCCACAGACAAATAAGCCCCTTGCGTCTTTAACCAACGCAAGGCGGATAAGCCGGTTTCACCCAGACCTAATACCAACACTTTTTTGTCTTTTAAGCTGAGCATGGGTTTACCTTAATTTCAAGCTCGCCAAACCGATTAACACCAGCATCATGCTGATAATCCAAAAACGCACCACCACTTGCGTTTCCTTCCAACCTTTTTCTTCGTAGTGGTGGTGCAGCGGCGCCATCAAGAAGATGCGCTGACCAGTGCCTGTGGTGTGTTTGGTGTATTTGAAATACAGCACCTGTATGGCCACCGAAACGGTTTCTACGACAAACACGCCGCCCATGATGAATAAGATGATTTCTTGACGCACGATTACTGCCACAATGCCTAGCGCCGCGCCTAATGCTAGCGCGCCAACGTCGCCCATGAAGACTTCTGCTGGGTAAGCGTTAAACCACAGAAAGCCCAAACCGGCACCGGCCATGGCCGCACAAAACACCATTAATTCACTGGCACCGGCCACGTGTGGCACGCCCAAGTAACTGGAGAAATGCAAATGGCCGGCCACGTAGGCGAATATGCCTAGCGCACTGGCCACCATCACGGTTGGCAAAATAGCCAAGCCATCCAAACCATCGGTTAAATTCACCGCATTGCTGCTGCCTACCACCACTAAATAGGTAAGGAAGATGAAGCCTATGGCGCCTAAGGGCAGTACCAAATGTTTGAAAAATGGCACGATCAAGGTCGTCTCTACTGCACTTAGGTGGGTGCGGTAAAGAAATACCGCCACGGCTAAACCAATCAAGCTTTGCCAAAAAAACTTCGCCTTAGCCGACAAGCCTTTGGGATTTTTATGCACCACTTTACGGTAATCGTCCACCCAACCCACCGCGCCAAATCCAACGGTAGTGAACAGCACCACCCAAACGAAACGATTACTCAAATCAGCCCATAATAAGGTTGATACCGCGATTGACACCAAGATTAAAGCGCCGCCCATGGTAGGCGTACCGGTCTTTATTAAATGGCTTTGCGGGCCATCGTCACGCACCGCTTGACCCACTTTGTATTCGGTTAGCTTACGTATCACACTGGGGCCGGCTATAAATGAAATCGCCAAGGCAGTTAAAGTCGCCAACACGGCACGCAAAGTGATGTAATTAAATACATTAAAGCCACGTATATCGTGGGCTAACCAACGGGTCAGTTCTAATAACATGATTGATTCTCCAACAAGCTAGTTTGATTGTTTTTTTCGTCCAACAAATCCACCACGCGCTCCATCTTCATGAAGCGCGAGCCTTTTACTAATACCGTCACCTGGGCAGACAACTGTGGCTTAATGGCCTCGGCCAATACGGCGGCATCGTCAAAATGGCGGGCACCGACACCAAAGCCTTGCACCATCTCAAGACTCAATTCACCCAAGCAATACAATTGCTTCAAACCTTTTGCTTTGGCATACTGGCCTATCTCACCATGCAAGCGCGCCGCATCCGCACCCAATTCGCCCATGTCCCCTAGCACTAATATTTTTTCTCCGGTCTGATTAACCAGCACGTCTATGGCTGCTTTCATGGAATCTGGATTGGCGTTATAGGTATCGTCAATTAAGCGCGCCCCATGGATGGCCATCTTGTTTTGCAAACGGCCTTTCACTGCAGAAAATCTCGCTAGGCCAGAGGCGATGGCCTCATTGGAAACACCCATAGAATAGGCGGCAGCGCTCGCAGCCAAGGCATTACGAACGTTATGATTACCCAGCACTTGCAAGCTGAACTCGATTTCACCGGACGGCGTGCGCAAATGCACGGCATTAATGCCGTCTTTTTCTTGGTAGCTAGCCTGCACATCGGCAACACGATCCAGGGAAAATGTAATGATTTTTTTACCCGCATTCAGTCCACGCCAATAGTCCGCATAGGCATCGTCGGCATTTATCACGGCAACCCCATCCACACTTAAGCCACTGAATATTTCACCCTTAGCTTGAGCAATCTTGTCAGGTGAGCCCAATTCACCAAGGTGCGCAGTACCGGCGTTATTGATCAAAGCCAAGGTCGGCTTAGCCAGACCAGATAGATAAGCAATTTCACCTAGGTGATTCATGCCCATTTCCAGCACTGCATATTGGTGGTTGTCGCGCAACTTGAGTAAGGTTAAGGGCATGCCTATGTGGTTGTTTAAATTACCGACGGTGGCGTGTATGGGGGCCAAGCCACCGGCTTGCACTGCCAGAATGGCGCTAACCATTTCTTTTACCGTGGTTTTGCCATTGCTGCCAGTAATCGCCAATACCGGCAGGCTAAATTTTGCGCGCCAATGGGCGGCCAACTGGCCCAAGGCTAAGTAACTGTCCTCAACCAATATCGCCGGCGCCAGGCCTGCACTGTTGTTTTCCAGCACCACTGCCGCCGCTCCTTGCTCCAGGGCTTGCTCGGCATAATCGTGGCCATCAAAGTGCTCGCCTTTTAATGCCACAAATAACTGGCCAGCCGTGATATGACGGCTGTCCGTTCCGACACTAGTGAATACCCCATCGTGGCCATGTAGTTGGCCGCGCATGGCTTTTGCGGCATCGCTGACTAGCATCACGCCAATACCCCCTGCGCCCTACTGGCCTGGTATTGCTGCAAAAATTTGTTAGCCATCAACACGTCATCAAACGCTTGTTTAACCCCCGCCACTTCTTGATAGCTTTCATGGCCCTTGCCGGCCAGCAATACAATATCGCCAGGCTGAGCGGTTTTTATCGCCAGGTCTATCGCCAACGCCCTATCCGGCTCAATCTGATAACTACCCAGCATGCCATGCACAACCTCGGCAATGATGGCATCCGGCGATTCGCCACGCGGGTTGTCCGAAGTAACAATGACCTTATCGGCTAACTTGCTAGCCACGGCGCCCATCATTGGGCGCTTACCTGCGTCACGCTCGCCACCGCAACCAAAGAGGCAAATCAATTGCCGCGGCGCTTGCTCACGCAAGGTCATCAACACCTTCTCTAATGCGTCTGGGGTGTGCGCATAATCGACCACCACCAAAGGCCTATGGCCACCGCCGCATTGCTGCATACGGCCTGGCACCGATTTGAGTTGCGCCAAGGCCGGCAAGGCTTGGTCTAGGGTCACACCCATGGCCAATAAGCTCGCCAATACCGCCAACACGTTATAAGCATTGAACCTGCCTAGCACTGGCGCAAACAATGTCGCGCTGTTTTGCCCATAGCTGACCTGCATGCTCAGTCCGGCTTCCTGCAGTTGCAAATGGCTAGCACGCAGGTCTATGTTTGTCTGCTCTGAAAAGCCGTAACTTAAGCTAGCCTGAGTTTTTAGCGTTGCCAATAAACGAGCACCAAAATCATCATCGGCATTGATCACAGCGTATTTCAAGCCTGGCCAGGTAAATAAGATTTGCTTAGCCAGGGCATAAGCCTCCATGCTGCCGTGGTAATCCAAATGGTCACGCGATAAATTCGTTAGTACCGCCACATCAAAATCCACGCCATTAACACGGCCTTGATCCAACCCATGCGAAGACACTTCCATGACCACGGCTTTGGCATCCAAGGCTAAGTATTCGGCCAACATGGCTTGCAACAAAATGGCATCCGGCGTGGTGTTGCTCGCCTCCGTGGTGGCATTTAAAAAGCCATTGCCCACGGTGCCAAACACGGCCGTTTTCTGACCCAAAAAGTTTAAGCTTTGCGCCAACCAGTGGCTGACCGAGGTCTTGCCATTGGTGCCGGTTACACCGACTACGTTGAGTTTTTGGCTAGGCTGCTGATAAAATTCAGCCGCGATTTTACCCACGCTTCGTTTCAAATTCGCTACGGATTGATGCTTAACCGTCCATTTTTCTTGCCAGCTAAATGCTGCATCGTCCCAAAGCACGCCTGCGGCGCCTGCGTTGATGGCTTGCTCTATGTAATCACGGCCGTCCGATTGAACGCCAGGGTAGGCTAAAAACAAGTAGCCGGCTTTGACCCTCCGACTGTCTGCAGTGATGCCTGTGTAATCTTGCTGCAGGGCGTCGATTAAACTCACATGCCCTCCTTCACATCATCAGCATTGCCTTGTAACACCACATTGTTATTCGGCGCATCCGGCGATACAGCATACAAGCGCAGGGTTTCACTCATTACTGCACTAAATACAGGCGCGGCCACGACGCCGCCGTAATAGGCACCATTGCTAGGCCCGTCTATCATGACGGCAATTAAAAACCGTGGATTGGAGGCAGGCGCCATGCCGACAAAAGAAGCCACGTATTCATTGATGTAACCGTGGTCACCCAATTTTTTTGAAGTGCCCGTTTTACCGGCCACCCTGTAACCCAATACTTGCGCTTGTAAAGCGGTGCCGCCTGGTTGCACCACCATCTCCAACATGTCTTTAACGTGATGGGCCGTCTTGGCTGAAAATACCTGCTGACCCACCGGCGCCTCCTTTACCTTCAATAAGGATATGGGGCGCAACTCACCTTCATTGGCAAACACCGTGTATAAGCGAGCCATCTGCAGCAAGGTCACACTGATTCCGTTACCAAATGACATCGTGGCCACTTCTATCGGACGCCAATTTTTAAATGGGCGCAACCTACCTGCCGCCTCACCTGGAAAGCCCACCCCTTCAACATGCCCCAAACCCAATTGGTTATAGATATTCCACATAAACTGCTTATCCAAGGTTAGAGCAATCTTCGCGGCCCCAACGTTGGACGATTTTTGTATCATTTCTGCCACGCTTAACACCCCTTGAGGGTGAGTGTCGTGTATGGTGGCCGGACCAATTTTTAAGGTACCTGGCGCCGTTTGAATTTTAGTGTCCGCTGTGTATAAACCAGACTCCAAAGCTGCCGCAGCGGTGACTGGCTTCAAAGTGGATCCTGGCTCGTAATTGTCAATAATGGCTCGGTTGCGGGTTTTGCCTTTGATGTTGACCGGGTTGTTTGGGTTGTAGGTCGGCACATTGGCCATGGCCAGCACCTCACCAGATTTAGCATCCAACACAACAATGGCACCCGCCAAGGCATTGTTCGCTTCAACCGCTTTTTGTAATTCTCGGTGCGCTAAATACTGAATTCTAAGGTCCAGCGCCAAGGCCACGTCATGGCCATCTTGTGGCACCACCACGGCCTGCAAATCGTCAATAATGTGGCCAGACCTGTCTTTTATGACACGGCGGTTGCCATCTTTACCAGATAAAGCGGTATTCATGGCGAGCTCAAACCCTTCCAGGCCTTTATCGCCAGAACCCTTATCCCCCGGACCAGTAAAGCCCACCATGTGCGCCGTCACTTCTCCAGCCGGGTAATAGCGCTTGTATTCGCGACGCAAATCGATACCCGGTATGCCTAACTTCATCACCTTCGCGGCTGACTCGGGGGACATGCGTCGTTTCAAGTAGACAAACTCACGCTCGGTGTTGGCTAACTTGCGCTTAAGCACGTCTTCTTGCATATCCAACAAGCTCGCCAACTGCTTGGTTTTGGCAGCATCCAGCACGACGTCCGGCGGACTGGCCCAGACGGATTCCACCGGCATGCTTACCGCCAGCAACTGGCCATTTCTATCGGTTATTTTGCCGCGTTGCGAGGTCAGAATAAGGTTACGGCTATAGCGCGCGTTACCTTTGTCTTTATAAAATTCATCGTGTATGCCTTGCAGGTATATGCCACGGCCTAGCAAGATAGCAAAACCCATTAACACCAAGCCCAATAAAATACGCCTACGCCATGCTGGTAACTTGACGATGGTTGGGGTACGAACCGAGGTTCTAATGGGCATACGTATGGCCATTACTGCACCACCTTATTACTAGGCAAGGGCTTAAGGGCATACAGCTCAGCCATAGGCACTACTTGTATGCGCTTTGCATCAGGCACTTGCATTTGCAGTTGCTCCGCGGCTATTTTCTCGACGCGCGAATGCATGGCCCAGGTACTCTGCTCCAATTGCAGTTGACCGTACTCTTGCTCCAATTGCATAGTCACACGCTTGCTTTGCTCAAGCTCTATATAAAGGTTGCGTGCTTTATGCTGGGATTTCACCAAGGCCAAGGACGACAAGATTAATGCTGCGAACAGTATGAAGTTTAGCCGCGTCATGCTATTGCCGTTCTTTCAGCCACGCGTAACACGGCACTGCGTGAGCGCGGGTTGCTTTTAATTTCTTGCTGGCTAGGCTTTATGCTTTTACCTACCGGCGTTAGCTTCGGTTGCGGCAAATCCGCAGCCCGAACTGGAAAGTTAGACGGCAAATCGTCACGATTGACTTGCGCGCGTATAAATTGCTTCACCATACGGTCTTCTAGGGAGTGAAAACTAATCACTGCCAATCTGCCTTGCGACGACAATAAGGCCAAGCATTGAGACATGGCTAACGACAACTCCTCAAGCTCTTGATTGACGTGAATCCGTAAAGCTTGAAATGTCCTCGTGGCTGGATTCTGCCCGGGCTCAAAGCGCGTGACTGCGCTTGCCACGACCTTGGCAAGCTGCCCTGTAGTGGTGATGGGGCGCCCGTCATTGCGCTCCGCAATAATCGCCCTTGCAATCTGCTTAGCAAACCGTTCTTCACCATAATCTTTTATAACCTCCGCTAATTGCTGCTCTGTTGTAGAGGCGATAAAATCCGCCGCTGTTTGACCACGGGTCTGATCCATACGCATGTCTAAAGGCGCATCAAATCTAAAACTAAAGCCTCGGGCAGGCTCATCTATCTGCGGCGAGGAAATACCCAAATCCAACAAAATACCGTCCACTTTGTTGATCCCCATTTTTGCCAAGCTGGCTTGCATGCCGGCAAAATGTCCGTGCACCATGATAAAACGCTGGTCCTGTATGGCTTTGCTAGACTCAATCGCTTGCAGGTCTTTATCAAAAGCAATTAATTGCCCCTGCGCACCCAATGCTTCTAATATTTTTTTACTATGTCCGCCACGGCCAAATGTGCCATCGACATAGGTGCCGTCAGCCTTTATAGCCAAGGCCTGCACCGCTTCATTCAACAAAACGGTGACATGGGCCCCACTAACCGCAGGTAATTTTGGATTTTCGTCTAACATGGTTGGTACCGGCTTTACCAATAATAAAGCGTCATTTGCAGACGCTTTATTTGGAGACAATGATGCTAGCTTGGGCGTGGAGTGCACGCCCTTAATCACAGCGAGAAGCCCTCAAGTTCAGCCGGCATTTCAAATGCATCGCCTTGTATGGCTTGCGCCAACTGCGCATGCCAATCTTGCATATTCCACAATTCAAAATGGCTGCCTTGTCCCACCAGCATCACTTCTTTGTTCAATCCAGCAAAGTCGCGCAACACCGGCGATACCAATAAGCGCCCAGCACTGTCCATGGTTAAATCTTCCGCGTAACCAACTAGCAAACGCTGCAATGCGCTGGACTGCTTATCAAATGACGATAGCGCCATCATTTTTTCCTGTATGGGCTCCCATGCGGCTTGCGGGTATAAAAGCAAACAGCGATGCGGATGCGCGGTCAACACCAGATTGCCGGCACACTCGAGCAACAGCGCTTCACGGTGCTTAGTCGGCACCGCGAGTCTGTTTTTTGCATCCAAGCTCAATGAAGTTGCACCACGAAACATTTTTTATTGTTTTCCCATCGTTCAATTAAATCGTTCAACTAACGCTTTAAGTCGTATTTAAGCGCGCAAAAGCCCAGCCAAAAATTAAAATAGTGGAGAATTCCCTGTCACTAGCGGCAGCAACCCTTAGCAGTTAAGCGACATGATGTTGGAAGATGATTTTTCAACATCGCTAGCAACGAGTAATTCCCCACATAAACCCACTTTTCCCCACTAAGTTGCACTATAGATAAAAAAAACCGTAAATGCAAGCCATTTTTGCTATTTTCTCTATATATCTCAATGACTTAGCGTGTTTTTGTGCTAAAAATAATATCGTTATAAATGAAGAACATACGAAATTATATGAATGTAGATTGTGAGGATAATGCTGAAAGCGATTGAATTGCTCTTGACCAGCCAAAATGGCAGGCCATTTACAAGAAAAGAGGGGTAGGCAGGAAATAAAGTACGGCGCCAAAGCGCCTTTACAGCAGGGAAAAGAATTGAAGCTGGCCGATAAGCCGGGTTTTGTAGGCTTTATTGCTAAAGCTGACAGTCATTCATCTAGGCGCACAATTACTCGTACGCTCAAGCAACCTACCCGCTGGCAGCGCGAACCACGCCTTATTTACTTGCGTAAAAATGCCAGCCTATTTGGTCTTGCTGCAGATGGAGGTTACCGCGTTTCACCGTAACTGAATACGCTCGTCTCTGTGGCCCTATTCCGCGCCTTATGCTTCAAGGCTTGCGCCATTAAAGTTTTCGACGGACGGCCGTTAGCCGTCATCTTGCTCTATGCAGCCCGGACTTTCCTCCCTTCACTTACAGAGAGCCCGCAGGGGGCTTCCCCATTTATCTATGCCAGTAAACTGGCAAGTTAAATGTGAACGGCGACTGTCTAGCCAGCTTCAAGCCTAGTTTAACACAGCAGGCAATTAACTATAAGTGAAGCTACTGCAGTTTCCATGCAACAGTCTGCCCGGCACGCAATGGGATTAAGCTATCACCATCAAAAGGCAAGCTGGCTGGAATCTGCCAGCTTTGCCTGCGCAGCTCAATACACTCCGTATTGCGGGCTAAGCCATAAAAATCGGCCCCATAGAAACTAGCGAAACCTTCCAACTTATCCAGCGCATTGACGCCATCAAACGCTTCTGCATAAAGCTCAATGGCGCTATGCGCGGTATACATGCCAGCGCAACCGCAAGCAGCTTCTTTCGTGTGTTTCGCATGTGGCGCGCTGTCCGTGCCTAAGAAAAACTTAGCATTGCCCGAGGTGGCCGCCTTTAATAAAGCCTGGCGGTGTTCTTCACGCTTTAATATAGGCAAACAATAATGGTGCGGCTGAACGCCACCAACAAACATGGCGTTGCGATTCATCAGCAGGTGGTGGGCGGTAATGGTGGCCGCTACATTCGCTGGCGATCGCAATACAAAATCTGCCGCCTCTTTGGTCGTAATGTGCTCGAACACAACTTTTAAAGCGGGGTAATCTTTCAATAAAGGAATCATATGGCGCTCTATAAACACACGCTCCCTATCAAAAATATCGACCTGCACGTCAGTCACTTCGGCATGCACCAGCAAAGGCAAACCTAATTTTTCCATCTCAGCCAAGGCCTTCTTACAATGCGCTAAATCAGTCACGCCAGAATCGCTATTGGTGGTCGCGCCGGCCGGATAAAGTTTCACCCCATGCACCACACCGCTAGCCACCGCTTGCTTAATTTCTTCAGCACGGGTGTTATCGGTCAGATACAAAGTCATCAGCGGCTCAAAATGAATGCCAGCAGGCAGCGCCGCTAGAATGCGCTGCCTATAGCCCACAGCCAAGGCCGTACTGGTCACGGGCGGGCGCAAATTAGGCATGATCATGGCTCTTGCAAATTGGCGCGCACTATCAGGTAAAACGGCTTTTAAGGCCGCGCCATCGCGCAGATGCAAATGCCAGTCATCGGGGCGAGTAAGCGTCAAAGTGTTTATGTTGGTCATGGGTGTTTAGGCTAAATTAGGGTTGAGATTGTTTTAACTGCAAGGCAAACTCGTACAAACTGTTCTTTTTTTCCAGACTGATGTCGGCGGCCAACTTAACTGCCTGCTTTAAGGGCAATTCAGCGAGCAGCAATTTTAACATACGCGAGGTTTGTGCTGATATTTCCTCTTGTTCTTTTACCGGCTCAGGCTCGACCAAGAGCACAAACTCACCGCGCTGCTGATTGGCATCGGCTTGCAACCAAAGCTGCGCTTCGGACAGCAGGCAAGTGTGTATTGTTTCGAAGGTTTTGGTTAACTCCCTAGCGATAGTAATGCGCCTACCTTCACCTAACACTTGCGCTATATCGGCAATGCTAACCACGATACGGTGTGGCGCTTCATAAAAAACCAAGGTCACCGGCTGATTTTTTAATGCCTCTAGGGCATGGCGTCTAGCCGCGCCACTTGCCGGTAAAAATCCATGAAAGTAAAAGCCATTTTGAACAATACCGCTTACTGATAGGGCGGCCACCACAGCGCTAACCCCGGGGATAGGCACGACCTTTATACCAGCTTGGCGTAAAAAATTCACCACCACTGCGCCTGGGTCACTGATACCAGGTGTTCCAGCATCCGTGACTAAAGCAATATTTTCTCCCGCTTGCAATTGCAATAATAACTTTGCCGCGGATTGATGCTCATTATGCTCATGCACGGCAATCAGTTTTTTACTGATAGCAAAATGCCCCAATAGACCGGCCGTATGGCGCGTATCCTCTGCGGCAATCGCATCCACGCTTTTCAAAGTTTCCAATGCGCGCAAAGTGATATCACTTAAATTGCCGATAGGCGTGGCCACCACATATAATGTACCCAAGTCATTTCCAGTCGATTCACTCATAATGAAAGTTTAACGCCAAGCCGCGCTAACGCCTATGCAAATCAATCAAAATAATCCTGGGCTACTTGCTGAAAACCTAGCTGCTAGCTATTTGCTTGAGCATGGCCTCAAATTATTGGTGAAAAATTACCATTGCCGATTTGGCGAGATTGATTTAATCATGCAAGATAAAAATACACTGGTGTTCGTTGAAGTTAGGCTTAGAACAACGCAGAACTTTGGCAATGCCGCCACCAGCATTACCTCTCAAAAACAAGAGAAACTGATACGCACCGCTGAGCCTTATTTGCAAGAACACGGCCAGGCCGCTTGTCGATTTGACGCTATTTTAATGAACAGAGCGGATGCGGCTCACTTAATATGGTTACGTAATGCATTTGACGCATAAAAGGCGTATCATTCGCAAAAAATAGATTTGACGATCTAAATTGCCCTTCAATTCCAAGGAGTCGACCATGCAGTTAAGCACTAAAAATAACGCCCTTAAACTTTTAATGTGCCTGGCAGTTATCAGCCAACTTAGCGCCTGCGTTCCAGTGGTAGTGGGTGGCGCGGCTGCCGGCGGCGCAATGGCCAGCGACAGACGCACCTCAGGCATCTACGTTGAAGATGAAAACATAGAATTAAAAGCCTTAAAATTAATTGAAACGAACTTAGGCTCCACCGCACATGTCAATGTAACCAGTTATAACCGTAACGTTTTATTGACCGGTGAAACGCCCTCTGCGGAAACAAAAAATAAAGCTGAAACCATGATTAAAACCATCAGCAATATACGCGGCGTGACCAATGAGCTGGTGGTGGGCGAAAAATCCACCATAAGCTCACGTAGCAATGACGCGTACCTAACCACCAAAGTGAAAACACAATTTATAACGGAAAATAAATTTTCCGCCAATTACGTCAAAGTGATTACCGAAAACAACGTGGTCTATTTGTTAGGCATAGTGACCAAATCCGAAGCCGAAGCCGCTGCGGAAATAGCCAGCAACACCAGTGGCGTGCGCAAGGTGGTTAAGTTATTTGAATACCAACCCTAAACACGGAAATTAGAGCGCTTCACTCCGGGCTAATACCTCCTAACTTTAACTATTGGCAGTACCTTAATGACCAGCAATCAAAACGTAGCGCCTTTAACTGGCGAAATTATCATACAAAGCAACACACGTGCCGGCAAACCTTTTCGCCCAAGCGATTGGGTTGATCGCATGTGCAGCAGTTATGCCTCGTTTGGGGAAGACCGAAAATTAAAATACTCTCCCTACCTCAAACCCAAAGTCATGGACGGGATACGCTGCTTGGCAGTGGATTTAAAACTAAAAACCGTGAACCCAGATGGCTATGCCCAACTCATGCATTTTGCTGAAGAGAATCAACTCAATGTTCTAGACGAACACGGCAACAGCATCACCACACCCCAATAAAATCAGCAAGCGGCGCGGGAAAACCGCCCGCCATAAAACGTACGTTCATGCAGCCG
>JAIQBT010000078.1 GCA_020035195.1 Methylotenera sp. | reverse complement strand
AAGGAAGAGTGGCAGAGCGGTTTAATGCTACAGTCTTGAAAACTGTCGTGGGTGCGAGCCCACCGTGAGTTCGAATCTCACCTCTTCCGCCAACCATACAATAAAAAAGCCGCTCAAGCGGCTTTTTTATTAAGGCTACACCCTGTTATATAGCGGCAATGGGGTCGTTTAATTTCTTATGGTTTTTTCTTTTGCACAGGTGAGTTGGTGCTAATAGGGGAAACGGTAATGGTTATTTTTGAGGCCATAGTTAAAGCCGAGCCCTCGGTAATTTCCAAAGTAGCGGATTTTTTTGCATTGGTGAAAACTAATATGCTATTTTTGGATTTAGAGGCCGATAACAATGTCCAACCAGCTTGCGGGTATTGGTCGATAAAGAACGCAATTGCATCGCTGGTGGAGTAGGGGCAAAGAATTTCCAAGCGGCCTACCCATGCTTCACCTTCACCCAATACCAATGAATTTTCATTCACAATGCGTGCGTCTTTTGGCAAAGGCATGTCACCCAACATGCTTGCATTAAGCTTGCTTACGTTTTCAGATTTATTGGCAATGATGCCGCCATTGGCTGCGCAGGCGCTTAACAATAGAGCCATGATGGATAAAACAAACAATCGTAAGGTATAAATTTTAATGCTCCAAAATGGTTAGGGGTTAAACGAATCATAACCCTAAATAAAAGACTGCGCTAGGTTTGCTTAACGGGAAATACGTTGCATTCCGTTAAAGATATGAGGCTAATACAGGCCGTCAAATCTCCTTTATTTTTCATTTTGGTGATATGATGTGCGCCGTTTTAATTTATTGTTGCAGTCGCTTTTGTTAGCGGCTTTGTTCATTTAATTCACACTGAGCTAGGAAAAAATCATGAGTCAAATTACCGTAGAACATAACCCATCAGAAGAGAAGTTGAAGGCGCTAGGCGTTTCAAGCTGGTCTATCTGGGATTGTGCCCCATCAAAATTTCCTTTGGATTTTGGCATGACAGAAAGTGCTTACGTACTTGAAGGCGAAATTCACGTGACCCCTCAAGGTGGCGAAAAAGTAGTGATTAAAGCAGGTGATTTTGTTGTGTTCCCAAAAGGCATGAAGTCCAACTGGGAAGTGGTTAAACAATTGAAAAAACACTACAAACACAGTTAATTTAAACTGACTGTCTGTAATGGTTGGTAAAAAGCCTTGAGTGATCAAGGCTTTTTTATGCTTAAGGCCGCCGGCAGCGTGTTTTAAATTTCAGTCATTAAGGCCATGCGCAAGGTGTCAATTTTACCGGGGTTTAGTTTTTTGCCTTGCCTAGCCGAGATTAGAAGGATGTCTTCAGCACGATTGCCCAAGGTGTTTATTTTGGCATTGTGCAACTCAATTTCTTGCGCTAACAACTGATGTGCCAAGCTCGCTAGTAATCCTGGTCGGTCATTAGCAATAATTTCTAATTTGTGGTGGTGGGTGTCCGCTTGCTCGCTTATGGATACCTGCGTTTGTATGGGCATGTATTTTACCTGCCGACTGATGCGGCCTTTTAGCGGCGGGCTCAATAAAAGCTTGGCGTCTAGTTTTTTGCTTAATTCTAATTCAATGAATTTCAATAAACCGCTATAGCTTACGGATTTGCCTGATTGATCCAGTACGATGAAGCTATCGAGCGCGTAGGTGTGGTCGGTGGTGTAAATTTTCGCCTCAACTATGCTGTAAGCCATGCTGTCAAAAAAATTGCATATCCTGGCAAATAAATCGTTTTGATCTTTGCTGTATATCATCACTTGAATGCCATCGCCACTGGGGCTCAAGCGCGCTCGGACTATAGGCTGCGTAGCATTTAAATGCGGGGTTAATAAGCGGCTGTGCCAAGCAATTTCATCGCTGTCATAACGTATTAGGTAATTGGGGCCAAAGGCTTGCCATAGCTGCTCATAGGAGTGGCTGCTTAAGCCAAATTTATTCAGTTTTGCAGACGCTTCGAGTTTGCGGGCAGCAATCGCATCTTGACTATAGTGTAATTGATGGCTTAGTGCGTGCTTGGTGGCATGAAACAAACTTTCCAACAACCTGGCTTTCCAAGCGTTCCAGACCATCGGGCTAGTGCCGCGTATGTCTGCAACCGTGAGCAAGTATAAAGCGCTGAGGCTACGCTCATTCTGCACGAATTGAGCAAACGATTCGATCACCAAGGGGTCAGAAAGATCCGATTTCTGTGCCGTTGAAGACATGTTCAAGTGGGCAGCCACCAGCCAAGCTACAAATTCGGCATCCTGTTTAGCTAAGCCGTGCAGCTTGCAAAAGCGCAGCGCATCTACCATGCCCAAGGCGGAGTGGTCACCGCCTCGGCCTTTGGCGATGTCGTGAAACAAAGCAGCCAAATACAATAAGTGCGGTGCATCAAAGTCGCTCAGGAGTTGGCTGCATAGCGGGAATTCGTGCTTAAGTTCGGGTTTTGCGAAGCGTCTTAGATTGGCGAGCACATTAAGTATGTGCTCGTCCACCGTGTAGACGTGAAACAAATCATGTTGCATTTGCCCCACGATCTTGCCGAAGGCGGGGATGTAACAACCTAAAATGCCGTATTGGTTCATGGCCCGAAGTGCATGGTTCACGCCATGGTCTTGCGACAAAATTTGCATGAACAAACGTTTGTTTTCTTGCAGTTGCCTAAAGTCACGGTTAACCAATTTTTTTACCCGCATCAAATTGCGCAGTAAGTTTGCGCTCATGCCGTTTAATACTGGGTGTTGTTGCAACAGTAAGAACGCTTCCAGTATGGCGCTCGGTTGCTGTTGCAGCAGGCCTGCTGTTTTTGCTGCCAACAAAGGCCCGTGCGCTTCGAATCTAGCGTTAATAGGGGTGACGCTAAGCGCTTGGTTTGAAAGCCCTTGTTGTAGCGTTTTTAATAAGATCTCATTCATTACCCGTATGTATTTAACGCTACGGTAATAGCTTTGCATGAACTGCTCGCTGGCCCGTTTAGAGGGCGTGTTGACATAGCCCAAACTGTCGGCGAGTTCATTTTGGAAATCAAATAACAAGCGGTCTTCACGGCGCTTACTTAGAAAATGCAATCGTATCCGCAAGGACTGAAGGTGTTGTTGGTGTTTCTGCATTTGCCGAGCTTCGCTGGCAGTAAGAATGCTCTGGCTCGCTAGCAAGGCCCAAATATTGTTGGCGTTTAATGGGTTTTTGGACTGCCTATTTAGGCTGCGCATTAGCCACAGTATCATGTGCAGGTCACGCAGTCCGCCAGGACTTTCTTTAATGTTAGGTTCTAAATTGTAAGCCGTGTCGTTAAATTTAGCGTGACGTTGTTGTTGCTCGTGCAATTTACTTTGAAAAAATTGAGTCACGGCATCTGGTGCATCAAATGCATATTTAGTTTGAGAGACAAAATCTTGATACAAGCCTAGCTTGCCAACTAAATAGCGGCATTCCATCAAATTGGTTTGCACCGTGATGTCTTTTTTTGCCTCAGCCATGCACTCATTTAAGCTACGCACGCTGTGCCCTACACTAAGGCCTATGTCCCAAAGCCAGCCTATCAAGGTCTCGAGTTGCTGGTTGATTTCCGACTCATTAATGGCCGATTCTGGCATTAAGATCAGTAGATCTATGTCGGAATGCGGGTAAAGCTCACCGCGGCCGTATCCACCCACGGCTATCAAGCAGCAGGGCTCGGCGATGCCCGCTTGCTTCCATATGGCCTTAAGTAAACTGTCTATGAGTTGGCAGTGGCCTTTAAATAAACGTTGCTGCTGGGGCTTAATTAAAAAATCTGCTTCTAATGCTTTTAAGCCAAATTTAAGTGCTTGCCGCCAGGCATTGATAAGCTCAATTTCTGAGAGTTTTTCAATGGAGGGCATGGGGTGAGTGCAGGCTTAGAGTGTACCAATGAAGCTAGGTGGAGCGGGTGAGTCGGCTGACAATGTCATGACCTCGTAGCCATGATCGGTGACCAGTATGGTGTGCTCCCACTGTGCCGATAGACTTCGGTCTTTAGTGACAATGGTCCAGCCGTCTGGCATTTGTTTGATGTCGCGTTTGCCTGCATTAATCATGGGTTCTATGGTGAACATCATGCCCGCTTTTAGGGTAGGGCCTGTGCCTGGTTTCCCATAATGCAGCACTTGCGGCTCCTCATGAAATACTTTGCCTATGCCATGGCCACAAAACTCTCGCACCACGCTGTAGCCACTTTTTTCCGCAAAAGATTGAATGACGTAACCGATGTCACCTAAGCTTGCGCCAGCTTTCACTTTGTTAATACCCAGCCACATGGCTTGGTAGGTGATCTCACATAAGCGCTTGGCTTGATTGGTCACTTCGCCAACATAAAACATACGACTGGTGTCGCCGTGGTAGCCGTCTTTAATCACAGTGATGTCAATATTGACTATATCACCATTTTTAAGTGCTTTATCACTGGGAACACCATGGCAAATTTGCTGGTTAATGGATGTGCATATCGATTTCGGGTAAGGTTTATGCCCATCCGGTGCATAGTTAAGTGGCGCGGGTATGGCTTGCTGCACGGTAACGATGTAATCGTGGCAGAGCTTATCCAATCGATCCGTTGTCACACCGTGCACCACATGTGGGGTGATGAAATCAAGCACTTCGGAGGCTAACTTGCCTGCGATACGCATTTTCTCAACATCGTGTTGATTTTTAATAGTGATGGGCATGAGCGTTAACTGTAAATAATAATAGGCATATTTTAGCATAAGCAGCCCTGTCTATTGAGATAGCGGTGGACCTAAGTTCCCAATTTGCCCACCTGGGCTTTCAATCAGCGCAGCGGCAATTGACCGCAGAAAAAATCGGCAATTAGCTAGCAAACTCAATTGCTTAATGGTAATATGCGGCCTCTGCAATTTATGCAGCAATGCGACTTCGTTTGAAGTTGTAAATTTTGCACACAAGCCTATCAAGGGTGCTTGCGATTTAAGTCTTTGAATAAATAAGAATAAATCAAAGTGTTTCTGGTCTTGTGTGAATTAATAACCCTTTTGAAAAGAGAAAAATTATGTCCATCACTATGCGTGATATGTTAGAAGCCGGCGTGCACTTCGGCCATCAAACCCGCTACTGGAATCCAAAAATGGCACCGTTCATTTTCGGTGACCGCAACAAAATTCATATTGTTAACTTAGAAAAAACATTGCCGCTGTTTGAAGAGGCGTTGAAGCACGTTCGTACGCTAGCTGCGAACAAAGGTCGTATTTTATTCGTTGGCACTAAACGCCAAGCGCGCGATATCGTAAAAGAAGAAGCCAGTCGCGCTGGTTGTGCTTACGTTAATCACCGCTGGTTAGGCGGCATGCTGACCAATTTCAAAACTGTAAAACAATCGATCAAGCGCCTGCAAGACTTTGAAGCCATGGTGTTGGATGGCAGCCTAGAAAAATTCGGAAAAAAAGAAGCGCTAGGCTACAAACGTGAAATTGAAAAATTAGAGCGTTCAATTGGCGGCATTAAAGAAATGGGCGGCTTACCAGACGCTATTTTCATTATCGATGTAGGTCATGAAAGTGGCGCCATCACTGAGGCTGCTAAATTAGGTATACCAGTGATAGGTGTGGTCGATACCAATAACTCACCTGATGGTGTTGCCTTTGTCATTCCTGGTAACGATGACTCCAGCCGTGCTATTCGCTTGTACGCACGTGGCGTGGCGGATGCCGTGCTTGAAGGCCGCAGCTCGGTGATTTCCGAGTTGGTCAAATCGGCTGCAGAAGAAACCGCTGAAGTAGAAGAGATTGCTGCCTAATTAACTTGGGCATAAAAGGGGCTTATGGCCCCTTTTTTAATTTTAAAATACACATATATATCAAATAATTAAACTGTATATTTAATGCAGTTTTTAATAATTTAGGAGCTAAAAATGGCTGAAATTACCGCAAGCATGGTAAAAG
>JAIQBT010000011.1 GCA_020035195.1 Methylotenera sp. | reverse complement strand
AAGGATGCACTATGCCAGCCAATATATTAGTCGTAGAAGACGAACCGGCCATACAAGAATTACTTGCGCTTAACATTACCCAAGCCGGGCACAATGCCATACGCGCACTCAGCGTTGAGATTGCGCAAAATTTAATGCGTGAAACCATACCGGATTTAATATTATTGGACTGGATGTTACCCGGCATGAACGGCTTGGAATTTGCGCGTAAATTAAAATCCGACCCACAAACAAAATCCATCCCCATCATCATGCTCACCGCCAGGGGCGACGAGTACGATAAAGTGCGCGGCCTAGAAGTGGGTGCCGACGATTACGTCACCAAGCCGTTTAGCCCGCGTGAATTGAACGCCAGAATTAAAGCCGTGTTGCGCCGCCGCGCGCCGCAAATGACCGACGACCCAATAGAAGTCAGCGGCTTGCATTTAGACCCAAGCACGCACCGGGTCAGTGGCAATCAGAAGAATATTGATTTGGGTCCAACCGAATTCAGGTTGCTGCATTTCTTTATGACCAATGCCGAACGCGTGCATACCCGCAGCCAACTCTTGGATAAAGTCTGGGGGGATCGCGTGTTTGTGGAAGACCGTACTGTTGACGTGCACATACGGCGCTTACGCAATGCCTTGGCCGTGTCTGGACACGAAAACCTAATCCAAACGGTGCGCGGCGCTGGCTACCGCTTCTCCATCAACAACGACTAATTCCACTAGCGGCCCGCCTGCAGCCAGCGGGCCGATAAAACATTTTTCGCGGCTGCATTTCCTCGCTATAATCGCTTAAGTCTATTTACTGAAAAATCACTTGTGCAAAATATTCGTAGGAAAGCCGGCTCATTTATTTTTGCACTGTTACTTATCAGCCTATTTGTTTGGTTGATCAGCAGCGCCACCACGGCTTTATTGGTCTTTTCTGGCGGCTTACTGCTCTACCTGGCCAACCACATTTTTTGGCTCAACCAACTGCAAACCTGGTTTAAAAAACCCGACTTAAAAACCATCCCCGATGGCTACGGCTTATGGGAAGGTTTATTCAATCTATTACTCAAGTACGAACGCACCAATAAGTACAACCAAACGCAACTTAACGCGTCTTTAGAGCGCTTCAATTTAGCCACCAGCGCCATGCCAGATGGCCTGGTTATTCTAGGTGCCAGCAACGAAATTGAGTGGTGTACTGCCAATGCTGAAAAACAATTGGGCTTGGATTTAAGCACCGATAAAAACCTACCAGTGGTGAATTTAATTCGCGACAGCGGCTTTATTGCTTATTTGTACAACGAAAAATACGACGAGCCATTTAAACTTAAATCGTGGCGCAATCCTGAGTTGGTGCTGGATATCCAACTCATAGCCATGGCCAACAATCAAAAATTATTAATCAGCCGTGACATGACCCAACTGGAAAAAGTCGACGTCATGCGGCGGGATTTTATTGCCAACGTCTCACACGAATTGCGCACCCCGCTGACTGTGGTGGGCGGCTTTTTAGAAACGCTAGGCGACATGGAAGGGGCGGTTCCACCTAGCTTGCAAGGCTACTTTGCCATGATGGAAGAACAAACCGTGCGCATGCGCCGCATCATAGAAGATTTGCTGACCTTGTCCACCATAGAGAGCAACACCGGCAGCCCAGACAACAGTGAAATCGACATGGCCAGCTTATTGAAATCCGTGCAAAACGACGCCATAGGCTTAAGCCAAGGCTTAAACAAATCCAGCCATCGCATCCTGTTAGAAGCCGATGCCACGCTTAACCTAAAGGGCTCCATGGACGAATTGCGCAGCGTATTTAGCAATTTAGTGAGCAACGCCATACGCTACACACCGGTCGACCCGGCTAAAGGCCACGGCGACATTACCATCACTTGGCAAATGCAGAACAAGCAACCGGTGTTTGCCGTACGCGACACCGGTATAGGCATAGAGTCGCAGCACATAGAACGCCTGACCGAACGCTTTTACCGAGTGGACAAGAGTCGCAGTCGCGAAACCGGTGGCACCGGCTTGGGCCTATCCATCGTCAAGCACATTTTGATACGCCATCAAGCCAAATTGGACATCAGCAGTGAATTTGGTGTGGGCAGTACCTTTAGCGTCATCTTCCCTAAATCCCGTGGGGTGCAAAAAACGTGAGCCCGCACTTCGGCCGCGTCCTGCTGTTGTGCTGCATGCTGGCCGAGCTTAGTGCTTGCACGCTCAATAGCCCAGTCGACCGTAAAGCCATACCTGAACGCAGCGACCGCAGCTCAGGCAGTCAGTTAGCTAAAACGGATTTTGATCGCATGGCGGATGTGGAAATATCGGAAAACATCCAAAGCCTGCGCACCTTGATGATTAAGCTGTATAAACGCAACCCGCACGAATTGGCAAAAAGCACCTCGGACAATGCGGAAAAAATGGCGACTTGGGTGATAGACGGTGAACAACAGCACCATTACCAATTCAAAGAAATAGACAACAAACAAGGCACGGATGCTATCTTTTTGGCTTTCCAGCCTGATTACGCTGGCGACCGCGTTTTGCCTTTCATCGTTGGCCTGCAGACCATGCTCTTGCAAGCGCACGGTGGCAAACGCGACTTTTACATTAACGACACGCTAAACCCACAGTTTATTTACAACGTCGCCCGCAACATCGAAATCGCTGCTTGGAAATTGGCTAATGCCAGAGACGAAAAAGGCAAACTCTATTTACTAAGCAATGAGATCAACGACAAGGACAAAAACCTAAGTTTCGAGCGCGAGTTTGGCAAGATGATAGGCCGCACGGATTTGTATGCCGTGGCCCTATCGGAAAAATCCGAACGCATGATATCGCGCGTCATGCAAAATTTAGCCACGGCAATATTTCTGCCCTTCCTGCCTTAAGCTAAGGCGGCCAGCCTTAAAGCAATACTTTTTCTATGCCGCCTTGGTTAACTTTCGCCACATACTCTTGCATCCAATCTGGCCCTAGCAAATGCTTGGCCATCTCCACCACGATGTAATCGGCTTCTATGCCGGTGTCCTCACCGTAACGTGCTAAGCCTTGTAAGCAACTTGGGCAAGAAGTCAGAATTTTCACTTTTTGCTCAGGCGCACCCACGGTTAAGCCCAGCTTGCCCATGCCTTTCTCCAACTCTTCTTGCTTGCGCATTTTGACTTGGGTGGCGATGTCCGGTCTAGCCACGGCAAAGGTACCGCTCTCGCCACAGCATCGGTCATTCAAGGCCACGTCCGTGCCCATTAAGGCATTCGTCACTTCCAATGGCTTATAGGTTTTCATCGGCGTGTGGCAGGGATCGTGGTACATGTACTTGGTGCCGGTGATGCCAGTTAATTTCAGGTCCTTCTCCATCAAATACTCGTGGATGTCCAATAAGCGGCAACCAGGGAATATGCTTTCAAACTGGTATTTTTGCAATTGGTCCATGCAGGTGCCGCAGGACACGATCACGGTCTTAATATCCAAGTAATTCAGCGTGTTGGCTAAGCGGTGGAATAACACCCGGTTTTCCGTGGTGATGGCCTGGCCTTTATCGTGATTGCCGCTGGCGGTTTGCGGGTAACCGCAACACAAGTAGCCGGGTGGCAACACGGTGATGGCACCGACTTCGTACAACATTGCTTGGGTAGCCAGACCGACGTTGGAGAACAAGCGCTCCGAGCCGCAGCCAGGGAAATAGAACACCGCTTCCGAATCTTCGGTGACTTTGGCTGGGTTACGTATAACCGGTATCATGCGGTCGTCTTCTATACCCAGCAAGGCACGCGAGGTCTTAGTCGGCATTTTCTTAGGCATGGGCCGGTTGATGAAATGCACCACTTGCGCTTTTATTTCCGGCTTGCCAACGGTGGCAGGCGGCCTGACTTTGTCTTTCAACAAATGGAATTTTTTCGCGATACTGTGGGCAAAACTCTGCGCGCGGTATCCTATGGTCACCATAAAGGTACGCATCAATTTAATGGTGGCCGGGTCTTTGGCGTTCAAAAACGCCATGCCCAATGCCGTGCCTGGGTTAAATTGTTTTTTGCCTTGCTCACGCAAGAAGTTACGCATGGCTACCGACACGTCACCGAAATCGATGTCGACCGGGCATGGGTTTAAGCAGCGATGGCATACCGTGCAATGGTCGGCCACGTCATTAAATTCATCAAAATGCTTAAGTGAGATGCCGCGCCGCGTTTGCTCTTCGTACAAAAAGGCCTCGATCAGCAAGGACGTGCCTAAAATCTTATTGCGTGGGCTATACAAAAGATTGGCGCGTGGCACGTGCGTGGTGCACACCGGCTTGCATTTACCGCAGCGTAAGCAATCGCTGATGGAATCGGCGATTTCACCTATGGCCGATTGCTCCATGATGATGGATTCTTGCTCTAGCAAACCAAAACTTGGCGTGTAGGCATTGTCCAGGCCGGAACCGGCCATCAACTTACCTTTATTAAAGTGGCCATTGGGGTCGACTTTTTGTTTGTAGGCGCCAAAAGCACTGATGGTAGAGTCTTCCAAAAACTCCATTTTGGTGATGCCTATGCCGTGCTCACCAGAGATAACGCCATCCAAGCCTTTGGCCAAAGCCATCACGCGAGCCACCGCTTCATGGGCCACGCGCATCATTTGGTAATCGTCCGAGTTAACCGGAATATTGGTGTGCACGTTACCGTCACCGGCATGCATGTGCAGGGCAATAAACACCCGTGATTTCAACACGCCTTTATGAATTTCATCGCAACGGTTTAGTATTTTTTGGTATTCGCGACCAGCAAAAATGTCGGCCATGGGTCGCTTGATGTCGCGTTTCCATGAAACGCGCAAATCATACGATTGCACCGCACGGAAGACGTTTTCGTATTGATTAAGCGTGTCGCCTAGGCTGCCCAGCACGCTAACGGGCTGGTCTAAACTTTGCAATATTAAGCGCCAATGGGCACGCAATTCACGCAACAACTGCAAGGCGATGCCTTGTTTAGCCAAAACCATCTGGCCATCGGCATTGCCGTCTTCATCGGCCTGCAAAGGCAAATCGCCTTGCATGAACTCTTCTAGCGCATCGAGCAATTGCAATTTATTGTTAATCGATAATTCAATATTAATGCGCTCTATGCCGTCTGAGTAATCGCCCAAACGTGGCAAGGGAATCACCACGTCTTCGTTAATTTTGAAGGCATTGGTGTGTTTGGCAATGGCAGCAGTGCGCGCCCTATCCAACCAGAATTTTTTGCGGGCTTCGGGCGACACGGCAACAAAGCCTTCACCGTTGCGTGCGTTACACAAACGTACGATGTGTGAGGCGGCTTCACCGACGGCGTTTTCATCGTCCGAGGCAATGTCGGCAATCAAAACCATTTTTGGCCGTTGCTGGCGCGCCGCTTTGGTCGCGTAACCCACCGCTTTGATGTAACGCTCGTCCATATGCTCTAGACCGGCCATCAAGACCAAGGGGTCTTTTTTTGCGGTGGCATCCAGGTAATCTTTGATTTCCACGATGGCCGGCACGGCATTGGAGACGTTGCCAAAAAACTCCAAGGCCACCGTGCGCACGTGTTTAGGCATGCGATGCAAGATAAAGGTGGCGCTGGTAATTAAGCCATCGCAACCTTCTTTTTGAATGCCAGGCAATCCGGATAAAAATTTATCGGTCACGTCTTTACCCAAGCCGGTTTTACGGAAACTAGGGCCGGCAATTTCCAGTATTTCTGGCTCGCCTAACAAAGTCTTCATGTCTTCTGCGTAACGGCTGACTTTGAATCGCGCCACCGCCACATCGTGTATCTTGCCCAAATTGTGGTCCAAACGCTGCACTTCCATCCACTGCGCGTCCGGGGTGACCATGCGCCATGAGGCCAAGTTATCCAAGGCCGTGCCCCATAGCACGGCTTTTTTACCGCCGGCGTTCATCGCCACGTTACCGCCTATGCAACTGGCGTCG
>JAIQBT010000022.1 GCA_020035195.1 Methylotenera sp. | reverse complement strand
CGGTGAAGACCAAGTGCTGGACATGGCCAAGCGCAGAGGTCTAACAAAAGACTATTTAACGCGCTGGTTGGCGCCAAACTTAAGTTAAGGCTAGGCAATATGCACATTCATATTCTAGGTATTTGCGGCACCTTCATGGGCGGCATTGCCGTCTTAGCCAAACAAGCCGGCCATAAAGTGACCGGTTGCGATGCCAACGTATACCCGCCCATGAGCACCCAACTGGAAGCGCAAGGCATAGCACTGATCACCGGCTTCGACCCCAGTCAAACCGAGCTAAACCCGGACGTCTACGTGATAGGCAACGTGATCAGCCGGGGCAACCCCTTGATGGAAGAAATCCTCAACCGCGGCTTAAACTACATTTCTGGCCCACAGTGGTTGGCGGAAAATGTCTTGCAAGGCAAATGGGTACTGGCCGTGGCTGGCACCCATGGCAAAACCACCACCAGCTCCATGCTGGCCTGGATCTTAGAATATGCCGGCTTAGCGCCCGGCTTTTTAATTGGCGGTGTGCCGCAAAATTTTGCCGTGTCCGCCCGCTTGCCGCAAGCGCCTGCGCAAGACAAAAACAGCCTGTCACCGTTTTTTGTGATTGAAGCCGATGAATACGACACCGCATTTTTTGATAAGCGTTCCAAATTTGTCCATTACCACCCACGCACAGCGGTGTTAAATAACCTGGAATTCGATCACGCGGACATCTTTGAAGACTTGGCCGCCATAGAAAAACAATTTCACCATTTAGTGCGCACCGTGCCACAAACCGGCTTGGTGGTGAGCAATGGTTTGGAAGACAGTTTGCAACGAGTCATCGCTAAAGGCTGCTGGACACCGGTAGAACAATTCGGCTCAGACAGCGACTGGCAAGCGGCCAAGCCACAAAGCAAGGGCAGCTTTGACGTGCTGTTCGCCGGCCAACTGCAAGGCCACGTGGACTGGGATTTATTGGGTGAGCATAACCGCATGAATGCCCTAGCCAGCATCGCTGCAGCGCGCCATGTTGGCGTGGCCGTGCAAGTAGCTATCGATGCCTTAAGCCAGTTTAAAAATGTAAAACGCCGCATGGAAATTCGTGGCGAGGTGCATGGCATTACCGTCTACGACGACTTTGCCCATCACCCTACCGCCATTACCACCACCGTGGCCGGCTTGCGCAGCAAAGTGGGTAAAGCTCGCATCTTAGCCGTGCTTGAACCACGCTCCAACACCATGAAGTTGGGCATCATGAAGAATGCCTTGCCCGCCAGTTTAAGCGAAGCGGATTTGGTCTATTGTTACGGCGCCGATTTAGGCTGGGATGCCAGCGCTGCGCTGGCACCCATAAAAAATAAAGCCAAAATTTACGATAACTTAGGCCAAATGGTCAGCGCCATAGTGGCGGCGGCCAGCAGCGGTGATTCCATTTTGATCATGAGCAACGGCGGTTTTGGTGGGGTGCACCAAAAAATACTGGATGCACTAACATCAAAATTTAATCCCGACTAGTCCTTTGTTCCGAGCAGTCCTTTGTTCCAAACTATCCTGAGTCGCGTGCGACAAAAATTAAAGGCCATGCCGCTGATACGCACGGCTGTTTATGTGTCCGTGCTCATACACGTGATTTTAATCAGCGTGCACTTTAGCCCCGACTTTAAAAAAATGGCCGACAGCATACCGGTGCTCGACGTCAGCCTGGTCAATGCCAAAACCCACAGCAAACCAAACAAAGCCGATGTGTTGGCGCAAGCTAATTTAGACCGAGGCGGCAATACCAATCAAAACAGAAAAATGCAATCCGTATTAGCGGCCAGCAGTCAGCAGCAAACTGCGCTTAAGGCGCAAGAAAAAAACCAGCCAGGCGGTCAAGCCGCACAACAAAAAGCCGAACAAAGCCAAGCGCAAAAACGGGTGGCCGACCTAGAAAAACAAGCCCGGGAATTAATGACCCAATTGCAGGCCAACAAAACCGTGGTCACGCAATCCGTGCAAAAAACCAGCACCCAAGAAGTGCAAACTGGCCAGCAACAAACCCCTAGCAAGGCCATGGATGTGCACGATATGGCATCGGCCGCAATGGAGATGGATAGGCTGGAAGCCTTGATTGCCAAGCAACAAGACGTTTACCAAAAACGGCCTAAACGTAAATTCATAGGGGCCAGAACCAAAGAATACAAATACGCTTTATACGTGGAATCTTGGCGGCAAAAAGTAGAGAAAATTGGCAACCTAAACTACCCAGAAGCGGCCAGAAATTTAAAACTGTATGGGCAGTTGCAAATGACGGTGTCGATTAATGCCGACGGCAGCATAGAGTCCATAGAACTAAACCGCAGCTCAGGCCACAAATTGCTGGACGAAGCAGCCAAGCACATCGTCGAACTGGGGGCGCCTTATGCCCATTTCCCCGACGAAGTGCAAAGCGAGATTGATATTTTGAGCATCACCCGCACCTGGACTTTCACCAAGGAAGACAGCCTTGCCAGCGGCGACTAAAGCCTTATATAGTGATGGCTTCATCGCCATACAGTAAACTGACTCCATGACAGCCCACTTTCAACACCATGTATTTTTCTGCCTTAACCAACGCGAAGCAGGCGCTGCTTGTTGCATGGACAAAGGCGCCGAACAAGCGTTTGATTACATGAAAGCGCGGGTGAAAAGCCTGGGCTTAAATGGCGTAGGCAAAGTGCGCATTAACCGAGCGGGCTGTTTGGATAGATGCGATGCCGGCCCCATGATGGTGGTCTACCCGCAAGCGGTTTGGTATACCTTCGTGGATAACGATGACATTGATGAAATCATCGCATCGCATTTAATGCAAAATAAAGTCGTTGAACGACTGCTGCTGGACTAAGGACTAAGGACTAAGGGCTTAGGACGCGGCTAACATGCGATCTAAAGTTAGCTTAGCCAACTTAGCCTCATGCTCAGGCACCTGAATCTGATTCACCACTTGGCCTTGCACCAAATTCTCTAGCACCCAAGCCAAATGTTGCGGGTCGATTCTGGCCATGGTCGAGCACTCACACACCACGTGGCTCATGAATTGCACCAACTTCCCTTGCGCTTTCATTTGCTCGGCCAAGCGGTTAACCAAATTCAATTCCGTGCCGACTAACCACTTGGTGTTCGACGGTGCTTCGCTGACGGTTTTGAGGATGTACTCGGTAGAGCCCACGTAATCGGAATGCAAGCACACTTCGTAGGGCGCTTCTGGGTGAGAAATCACCAAACCGTCCGGATGCTGTTCACGGAATTTTGTGATGTTTTGCAAACGGAACATTTGGTGCACCGCGCAGTGGCCTTTCCACAGCAGGATTTTTGCATTTTTAATTTGCGCTTCGCTTAAACCGCCCATGGGCAAATCGGGATCCCAGACCGGCATTTGATCTAAGGGTATGCCCATTTGATGACCAGACCATCGGCCTAAATTTTGATCGGGGAAAAACAGCACTTTTTCGCGCTGTTTAAAACTCCACTCTAGGATCTTAGGCGCATTAGTGCTGGTGCAAACAATGCCGCCGTGCTCACCACAAAATGCTTTTAAATCGGCGGCAGAATTGATGTAGGTGACGGGGGTGACGGTCTCGTCAAAGTTCAACACTTTATTCAGCTCGCGGTAACTACGCTCAACCTTAGCCAGGTTGGCCATGTCGGCCATGGAGCAACCGGCAGCCAAATCGGGCAGGATGGCAATCTGATCGGGGCGACTCAAAATGTCCGCCACTTCTGCCATAAAATGCACGCCCAAAAAAACGATAAATTCCGCATCCAAACGCTCACAATAGCGCGACAACTTGAGTGAGTCGCCGGTGTAATCGGCGTGCCGGTATACGCTTTCGTTTTGATAGTGGTGACCCAAAATTACCAAGCGCTTGCCTAAGGCTTGCTTGGCCGCAACGATGCGTTGCTGGCATTCGCTATCGAGGCTGGCTTGGAATTTTTCAAATTTAATAGCGGATACTTGCATGGTGTTCAATCGCATTAAGGGTTATATGTAAAAAGTAGGCGCTTATTTTATAACGATAATTGGTGACGCTCAGCTAATCTTTTTATGGCGTCGACATTGGTCCAGGAAAAAACTCGCTGCGCCGCTTCCCGCCAATCCACCCACGCGTATTGCAGGTGCTCGTCTGGCGCCAGCGTGATCGGCAAAGCCTTGGGCAAGACCAATGCAAACTGGTGCTCGACATTGCTAGTGACCCCAGGCGCATAACGGTAACGCCAGTGCGGGTAAATTTCATAGGTGTTAGCTACTTGCCAATCCTGCAACTCGTGCTCTTCTGCGTGCAAGCCTGTTTCTTCCAGCACCTCGCGGATAGCTGCTTGCCTAGGACTTTCACCGGCCTCCAAACTGCCGGTCACCGATTGCCAAAATTCAGCCCTATCGGCACGCTCCATAATCAGCACTTGCAAATCCACGGTATGAATGAGCACCAAGGCAGAAACTGGGGTTTTAAACATGGTCAGGCTATTAATACAGGGCGAATGGCAGAGCGGCGAGTATTAGGCTTTTTTGCTGGGTGCCGCACTGAGATTTTTAGGCAATTGAAACACCACGCTTTCTATCACGCCTTGCAACTCTTGGACATCATTTGCCCCCATGCGTTGCAATTGGCTAATTACCTCTTTAACTAAAACCTCGGGGGCCGAGGCGCCGGCAGACACGCCTATTTTTTTCTTACCTAACAACCAAGCGGCTTGCAAATAACTGGCGTTATCCACCATGTAGGCTTCCACGCCTTGCTTCTCGGCCACCTCACGCAAACGGTTGGAATTGGAACTGTTCGGTGAGCCTATAATGATGACCAAATCGCAATCCTTGGCCATCAGCTTAACGGCGTCTTGGCGATTTTGTGTGGCGTAACAAATGTCTTCGCTTTTAGGCGCGTGTATGTTTGGGTATTTGGCTTTTAAGGCCTCAATCACCGTGGCGGCATCGTCCATGGATAAAGTGGTTTGCGTCACAAAAGCCAATTTGGCTGGGTTTTTAACATTTAATTGCGCGACATCGGCTGGCGTTTCCACCAAATACATACCGGTACTTTCCGCTGTGGCGTCTTCATCATCAGCGCCTTCCACTTGCCCCATGGTGCCCTCAACTTCGGGATGGCCTTTATGGCCTATCATAACGATTTCCATGCCGGCCAAACGCATTTTGGCCACTTCAATATGCACCTTGGTCACCAAGGGGCAGGTGGCATCGAAGGCAATTAATCCACGCGCCTCAGCTTCGGCACGTACGGCTTTGGATACGCCATGGGCACTAAAAATAACGGTGCTGCCGGTAGGAATTTCATCCAGGTGTTTTACAAAAACAGCCCCCTTGGCGCGCAAACCATCCACCACAAATTTATTATGCACCACCTCATTACGCACGTAGATGGGGGCGCCAAATTTCTCCAAGGCTTGTTCTACAATAATGATCGCTCTGTCGACACCGGCACAGAAGCCTCTGGGATTGGCTAATACGATATCAGTGGACGCTTGCATGCTGGGTTTATTGTCTGTCATACGCATTTTTATGGCTTAAATTAACTTAAGGTATAATGCACATATTAACCCAACTGCACACGCTTAATGCGAATTTGAACTCGAGTCAGCTTAAAAAATGAACCCTAGTCCCAGTAAAAATACCGCCACTTTATTGATCACCTGCCCGGACAGCAAAGGCATCGTCGCGGCCATCGCCGAATTTTTATACCAACACAATGCCAATATTTTGCATGCAGATCAACATCAAGACGCGGAAAATAATTTATTCTTAATGCGTGTGGAGTGGGATTTGGCTGGCTTTAGCTTGGCCACTACTGACTTTGAGCAGCACTTTGCGGCGATTGCGCAGCGCTTTAACATGCAGTGGCAGCTAAATCTGTCGCAAAAGCCCTTGCGCGTGGCCATCATGGTGTCGCAATACGACCATTGCTTGGCGGATTTAT
>JAIQBT010000038.1 GCA_020035195.1 Methylotenera sp. | reverse complement strand
CCGTCGACGAGCTGATTAAAACCATCCCAAATTTTAAATTGGCTTACTTGGTGCGCGGTGACTTACTCATGGCACAAGCGCAGCAATTGCAAGGTTTTGGTGGTAGCGACAATAACCAAACCGAAGCCATCAAGGACTTGCAGGACGAAGCCCGCGTGCGTATTGAGCACTACTTATCCAAACAAAACACCGACAGCATGCCAAATTTGCTGCTGGCGCCTAATGAACAGCAAGGCCACGTCATCGTTGTCGACACCGACAAATCTCGCCTATACCTATACAAAAACAACGGCAGCAGCTTAAGTTACGTCAAAGACTACTACGTCACCATAGGTAAAAATGGCGTCGATAAAAAAACCGAGGGCGACAAACGCACGCCAATAGGCGTGTATTTTGCCAAAGCCAAACTGACCCAACCGCTAGCCGACATGTACGGCGATGGCGCCTACCCGCTAAACTACCCGAACGAGTGGGACCAACGCCATAACCGCGGCGGCTCTGGCATTTGGCTGCACGGCACCCCAAGTGACACCTACAGCCGCCCACCGCGCTCCAGCGACGGCTGCGTGGTATTAAACAATCAAGATCTAAAAAGCCTGGCGCCGATACTGCAAACCGGCAAAACGCCCATCATAATTGCCAACAATTTAAGCTGGTCTGCTAACGACAGCGGCGACACAGAAAAACAAAGTTTGCAAGCCGCCATGGACGCTTGGCTAAATGACTGGCGTTCACAAGACACCGATCAATACTTAAGCCACTACTCCAGCGCGTTTAACAACAACGGCATCAATTATCAACAATGGTCAGCGCACAAATACCGCGTGCAGGCCAACAAGCCCGAGATCAGCATTGCCCTCTCCAACGTCAGCATGTTTGCTTACCCAGACAGCAAGCAAAAATTAGTCGTGGTGGATTTCACCCAGGATTTTAAAAGCCCACACCTAAGCAACAAAATGCAAAAACGCCAATATTGGCTACTGGAAGACGGCAACTGGAAAATCATTTCCGAAGGCGCCGCCTAATACTGGCTTTGCCTGCTTTTTTGCCCCTTTCTAAACCACACCTTAGCTTCAGTGATTTCATTTTTAAGGACGACCATGCCTCAACTACGTTTTGCCTTGTTAGCCGCTTTACTCGGTTCTAGCCTATGCCTTAGCACCCCGCTATTGGCCGCCAACCCGCTGGTCACCGTTGAAACAAACCGTGGCGACTTTGTGGTGGAACTCTATCCAGAAAAAGCCCCTAAAACCGTGGCCAACTTCATGCAATACGTGGACTCAGGCTATTACAAAGAAACCATTTTCCACCGCGTGATCAATCGCTTCATGATACAAGGCGGTGGCTTTAACGCGGACATGACGGAAAAACCCAGCCTAGCGCCCATCGTCAACGAAGCAGCAAACGGCCTTAAAAACGAGCTGGGCACCCTAGCCATGGCTAGAACCAGCGACCCCGATTCCGCCACCTCGCAATTCTTCATCAACTTAGAAAACAACGTGCCGCTCAATTACCAAGGCAACGATCCCGAACTCATCGGCTACTGCGTGTTCGGCCGCGTGCTAAAAGGCATGGACGTGGTGCGAGAGATTGGCGCCTCACCGACCATGAACGTTGGACCCTATTACGACGTACCGAAATCCACGGTACGCATACTGGCTATCAAACGCAACAGCAAACCGCTGTAGGCTTGACTGGCACAACTGCACTTTTTTTACGACACTTTATTAAGGACACATTGTGGTTAAACTACTTACCAATTTTGGCGAAATTACCTTAGAACTTAACGCAGAAAAGGCCCCGATTACCGTGGCCAACTTTTTGCAATACGTGGACAGCGGTTTTTATAACGGCACCATTTTTCACCGCGTCATCAACGGCTTCATGATACAAGGCGGCGGTTTTGACGGCAAAATGCAACAAAAAGCCTCGGCCGATGAAATTAAAAATGAAGCCGACAACGGCTTGGCCAACGACATTTACACCATCGCCATGGCGCGCACCTCAGCGCCACACTCTGCCAGCAACCAATTCTTCATTAACGTCGGCAACAACGACTTCTTGAACTACACCGCACCTAACAGCAGCGGCTGGGGCTATTGCGTGTTTGGTAAAGTGACGGCCGGCATGGACGTCGTGGATAAAATCAAGAAAGTGGCCACCACCACCCGCAACGGTCACCAAGACGTGCCGGTAGAAAACGTGATCATTGAAAGTGCGACACGCTGTTAATCGCAAGCTGGCCTAAATGAACCAGATCGGGGATCAATACGCTGCAAATCAGGCAGACCTATTTATCTCCGATTTGCATTTATGCGCCAGTCGCCCGCATATTACCAAAGCTTTCCTTACCTTTCTCAACAGCACAGCCAAGGAGGCGCGTGCTTTATACCTGCTGGGTGACGTTTTTGAATACTGGGCTGGCGATGATGACTTGGTCAGCCACCAAGACGTGGTTGATGGCCTGCGCGACCTAGCCGACTCCGACGTGGCGGTCTATTTGATGCACGGCAACCGCGATTTTTTAATTGGCGATGCCTTTTGTACTGCGGCGAAATTGAAGTTGTTGCCCGACCCATGCGTGATAGACCTGCATGGCGTGCGCACGCTAATTAGCCACGGTGATGCCCTTTGCAGCGACGACCTGGACTACCAAGCGTTTAGATTAAAAGTGCGGGATAAAAATTGGCAAACGGCTTTTTTACAGCGCAGTTTAACAGAGAGAAAAGAACAGATCGCCGCCATGCGTGCGCGCAGTGAGCTAGAAAAATCGCATAAAGCCAGCGGCATCATGGACATCAACCCGCAGACGCTTAATCAGTTATTGCGAGACCACGATTACCCGGAACGGGTTATACATGGCCACACCCACCGACCCATGCAGCACGATTTAAGCTTAGACGGTCACGCCATCACGCGTTGGGTGTTAGCCGATTGGTACGAACAAGGCAGCTACTTAACTAGCGATGCTGGCGGTTGCCACTACCAACCCATCGGTCAAACTTAAGCGCGCAAACTTATGCGCGCATTTCTGCCGCACGAACACTGGCGGCCAATTTATCCAACACGCCGTTGATGTATTTGTGGCCATCGATGCCACCGTATATCTTGGCTAATTCCACGCCTTCGTTAATCACCACGCGGTAAGGAATGCTTAGATCAAACATCAATTCGCATGCGGATATGCGCAAAATAGCGTGTTCGATCGGGCTTAATTCGCTGATTTTTCTATCAACGAAATCGGCCATCTTGGCGTCCAACTCAGCCATGTGTTCGTTAACCGATTCCAACAAGGATTTAAAATAGGCCTCATCGGCTTTGTTGTAATCCGGGTCTTCCGCCATGTCTTTGTAAACCGCGCTGGCCGTTGAGGCATTCAACATACCGCGATAGACGGCTTTAAGGACCAATTCACGGGATTTGCGTCGATTTCTACTGCCACCGGACTTAGAACCACCGGATTTAGCGCTGCTGGATTTAGCGCCAGTCGATTTAACCGTGGATTTGACTGCTGCTTTTTTGCCGGCTGCTTTGCCCACCGCCAAAGTGGTTAATGGGGTCTTGCTGTTGTCATTTATACTGCTGGTCATCACAGTGCTCGAATCAAATTAGCCATCTCAACCGCCACTTGTGCGGCTTCCGCACCTTTGACATGCATGCGGGCTATCGCCTGATCGTCGTCTTCCGTGGTTAACACGGCATTGGCAACGGGAATGCCAGTGTTGAATTGCACTTCTAAAATGCCGCGTGCCGATTCATTGGATACGACTTCAAAATGGTAGGTTTCGCCACGGATAATCGCCCCTAAAGCGACCAAGGCATCGAATTTTTCACTGATGGCCATGTGCTGCAAGGCCAATGGCGTCTCAAGTGCACCGGGCACCGTGATCACGGTAATGGCATCGCTGGCCACACCCAATTTCTGCAACTCGGTGGTGCACGCGCTCAGCAAGCCATCGCCTATGTCACTGTTGAATCGAGACAACACCACGCCTATTTGCAGACCGGTACCATCTAAATTTTTTTCAATTTCCCTCACGGCATACCCTCTAATCACAAGACTTATTAAATAGGCTGCTATTTTACCGCATATTGGCCACCGACTTTAATGAAATAAGATCCAGGCTTTCTGCACCGTGCTCCATACGCCGTAACTGATAGGCACCAACACCAAGGCCCAAGCGATGGCAACCTTATAGGAAGCGCCGGCCTTAGCCGCGACCGCCTTAGCCATGGTGGCTTTGGCTGGCGCCGCTTTTTCATGGGCCAATTGCCGCTCGGCCGCCAACTCGGCATCGCTCATGGTGTATTTGGCGGCCACCGGTGTCACCAATAAATTAGCGATAAAGCCCACCACCATCATGCCGGCCAACACCATAAAGATAGGCGCGTAGATTTGATCAAACGGCACGTTCGCTTCCAAACGCGTGTCATGCATGTAATTCACCACCACCGGACCCAAAATACCGGCAGTGGACCACGCCGTTAGCAAGCGACCGTGTATGGCGCCAACAAACTGCGTGCCGAACATGTCGGCCAAATAGGCGGGGATGGTAGCGAAACCACCGCCATACATGGAGGCAATCACGCAAAAGATAGCAGCAAACATGGCCAAGGATTTAAAGCCAGCCACGTAACTGGCGGTGCAATACATGATGGCGCCCAGGACAAAGAAGATCGTGTAAGTGCGCTTTCTACCCAATTTATCCGAAGACGTTGCCCAAGCAAAACGGCCAAAAATATTAAACAAGGAAATTAAACCGACGAAGCCTGCCCCTACCGCGGCAGCCGCAGCGGTTAAGTTGGCATCCAGCTTGATGTCGGCGTAGCTTAAATGCGGCGCCCCCACTAGCGCACCACCAAAGGTTTCTTGCAACATCGGCGCCGCAGCACCTATCAAGCCGATACCGGCTGACACGTTCATGCACAACACCAACCACAGCAACCAAAACTGCGGGGTTTTATGCGCATTTTTTAAGTGCACGTGGCCACTTGCAATCATGGCATTGGCTTTTTTGTTAGCAGCTGGCTTCCAATTAGCCGGCTGCCAACCGCTGGGCGGCACGCGGTAACCCAACGCGCCCCACAGCATAAAGACAAAATAAATAGCGGCCAAGGCGACAAAGGTTTGCCACACGCCAACGCTGCCATCCGCAGCAAAATACGCCATCAATTTGGTCGCCAAGGGCGAGCCTATCATAGCACCGCCGCCAAAGCCCATGATGGCCATGCCGGTTGCCATACCGCGTCTATCCGGGAACCATTTAATCAAGGTTGAGACCGGGGAAATGTAGCCCAGACCCAAACCTATGCCGCCTATCACACCGCTACCTAACCACATCAACCACAGTTGGTGGATGTAGATGCCGTAAGCCGAAATCAGCAAACCGCCGCACCAAAGCAGCATGGACACCAAGCCGGCTTTGCGTGGTCCGGCCCGTTCTAGCCAACCGCCCCAAAGGGCTGCCGAGCAACCAAGTAAGACAAAGAACAAGGTAAACATCCAACCCAAATCAAACTGCGTCCAATTGCAATCGGTAGCAAACAAAGCCTTAGCCGTGCCGGCTAATTTATCCGCGAAGGTGGCCGCTCCGGCCGCACAAGCGGCAACCGGCGCCCCATCTGCGCCCTTTAAGGCGCTGCCCAATGGCTTCCAAAACACACTAAAACCGTAGCCCATACCTATGGATAAATGCACTGCTAACGCAGCCGGCGGTACTAACCAGCGATTAAAATCGGCTTTGGCTACGGTGTTTTCTTTGGATAAAAAGTTGGCCATACAGTCCTCTTCGTTTATTTTTTATATGTTATAAAAACAGCACTATGTAACATAGTGTAACAAATACGCCAGCAAATCAAAAAATTTGCCCATATACTTAGGCAAGCATTTAATATCTGTCATAAATAGTTCATATATAAGTCATAAACTGGCGGTCATGAATACTAGCCTAAACCAATACCGCTTAGCTAAGGATGCACTATGCCAGCCAATATATTAGTCGTAGAAGACGAACCGGCCATACA
>JAIQBT010000034.1 GCA_020035195.1 Methylotenera sp. | reverse complement strand
AAATAGGCAATGTTGGCCCCCGCTTGTTGTAATGCCTCAACCAAATCGCCTATCGGTCGCTCGTGCATGCGCGCTATCCCGGACAATTGGTAATGGCCATTGGAAAACGCCAGTGCCGCGGTAAGCGGCCTAAAGGCGGTACCTGCATTACCAAGAAATAAGTCGGCATGCTTGTTGCTGAAATTAGCCGCACATCCTTCAACGCGCCAGGCATGCTCAGCAAAATTATCCAGTTTGATGCCCAGTGTGGCTAGGGATTCCAACATGCGTGCGGTGTCATCAGAGGCCAACAGGTCGCGAATTTCGGTGGTGCCAGAGGCCAACGCGGAAAGCAGCAAGGTGCGGTTGGAGATACTCTTAGAGCCAGGTAAGGTGATGCGTCCTTGGGCGTGACGGGCAGGGGCGAGGTTAAGTTGATCCATGTGCTTTCTTTGGGTTATGGTTGGCGGCTAGTGTTTGCCGTCTGACCAAGCGTTACGGGCCACGCTGGCTCTGCTAAACAAGGCTTGCAATCCTTCGCCATCCTCGTTTTCCAACAATGTTTTTAAAGTGAACAATTCATTTTGGTAGGCGGCCAATTCCTTAAGCAAGGCATCTTTGTTTGCCAAGCTTATGTCCCGCCACATTTCTGGGTGGCTGCCGGCAATGCGGGTGAAATCCCTAAAGCCGCTGGCGGCAAAACCGAATAATTCTGCGGCATTTGGTCTGGCCGCGATTTCGTCCACCAGAGCAAAAGCCAACAAGTGCGGTAGGTGGCTGACGCTGGCAAAAATGCTGTCATGCGCCTGGGCAGACATCTGGCTGACCTTGGCGCCGCAGCTCTGCCAGAATTGCGTGACGCGAGCTAAAGCTTGGGCTTGGGTGCTGGCTGTCGGGGTTAATACTACATTTTTTCCTACAAACAAATCGACCTTGGCGGCGCCCACGCCACTTTTTTCTGCACCAGCAATGGGGTGACCGCCGACAAATTGATCAAATTGCTCGTCCAGGATTTTTTCTGCGCAGTCTAAGACGTCGCTCTTGGTGCTGCCGGCATCGGTGACGACGGTTTGTGCATTAAGGTGCGGCTTTATGCGTGCCAATATGCCGGCTGTTTGTGCCACAGGCGCGGCAATCAGGATGACATCGGCATCCGCCAGCGTGGATTGCAGGTCGTCTCTGCTGTCTAAGCAGGCATCTATGACGCCTAACCGTACTGCGCTGGCCAAGCTCGATGGGTTGCGGCCTAGCCCTATGATGTGCAGTGAACTCGAATTGGCTTGGGCTTTTTTTAACGCTAGGGCGACCGAGCCGCCTATTAAGCCCACGCCAAAAATGACAATTTTTTTCAAAGGATTATGCTCATATTTTTCAATACTGCGATTGTAACATTCTTACAATTCTGCCGTCGCCACCGGCGGTGTTTTTTTGCAGGTGAAGTCACGCTTAATCCTTGCGCCATTGACTGTTAATGCGTTTTTCTAAGGGCTGGAAGTTTTGCTTGTAAGCCATTTTTTGGCTGTCCTTAATCCAATAGCCTAAGTAAAGGTAAGGCAGGTTCAAGGTTTTTGCCCAAGCGATTTGCCACAGTATGTTGTATGTGCCGTAGCTGGCTTTTTTATCGTGGGTATCATAGAAGGTATAGACCGCAGACAAGCCATCGCTCAATACATCAATCACGCTGACCATTTTCAACTGATCGCCGGCTCTAAATTCCACCAGCACCGTTTCTACATGGCTTTTGCATAAAAAATGCCGGTATTGTTCGGCGTCATCAGTTTCGGCTTTGTTTTCTTGAGTTGACGACTGCATGGCATGCCTGGCTTGCTGGTAGCTGGTGTACAGGGCGAAGTGCTCTTCGTGAAAATTGGCTGGCAGGACAGTGGCGCTGAGCTGCTGATGTTGCGTGTGGGCGCGTTTTTGACTGCGCCTGGCCTTAAATTCATTGACGCCTAAGCGCACGGGCACGCATGCCTGACAGTTGTCGCAATGCGGTTTATAAACGAACAGTCCGCTTCGTCTAAAGCCTTGTTGCACCAGCTTGCTGTAAAGCGGGACATCGATTAAATGCGGTGGTGCAGCAATTAGGCTTTGCGCTTCCTTATTGCTTAAGTAGCCGCAAGCGTAGCCGCCACTAATGTAGAAGTGTAGGGATTGGTGCACGGATGCACTGGCTTCATTCATGGCGAGTTAGTTAATTGGGTTAATCTTAAACAAAATTCGTCTCGGCCAATTTCACGTCCGCCTAAGCTAGCTAATAAAGAGGTATTCATTTGGCAATCTATCATGGCGACGTCCGCACTTTTTAGGTGTTGCACTAGGTGGACAAAAGCCACTTTAGAGGCGTCGCTGACAAGATGAAACATGCTTTCACCGTAAAAGGCACGGCCAATTTTAACGCCGTAGCATGCTCCGACCAGCCTGTTGTCCAGCCATGCTTCTGCTGAAATGGCATGACCAGCATCGAACAAGGCGCAGTAAGCATCTATGATGTCGGCGTTAATCCAAGTGCCATTTTGCTCTGGCCGTTTAACCTCACTGCAGGCGCTAATCACAGCACGAAAAGCCGTGTTGAAGCGTATTTCAAACAGCTGTTTTCTCAAAGTTTTTTTAAGCGAATGGCTGATCTTTAATTCGTCTGGAAACACCACCATGCGTGGGCTAGGGCTCCACCACAATACAGGTTCGTCTGCATTAAACCAGGGAAAGATGCCGGCGCGGTAAGCCTTGAGCAGCCTAGCAGTGCTGAGGTCGCCACCCGCCGCCAGTAAGCCATTGGGCTCAGTCAGCGCCTCTGAGAGTGGTGGAAAATCAGTGTCTCCATCCACACACGCGACCCGACCGTTGGGAAATTGATAATAAGCCTGTGCCATGCTGGGTTTTGTTTTAGAGGTAGAATGCCAAAGGTAGCGTGTAAGCAATGGTAAACAATTAAATCATTTAGCGAAAGGTGGGGTATGCACTATCTACTTATTAAGTACTTAATCACTGCAGGCGTGGTGGTGCTGGTGTCGGAGTTTGCTAAACGCAGCGATAAGCTGGGCGGTCTGCTGGCAGCATTACCTTTAGTTACGGTGCTGACATTGATCTGGTTGTATGTTGAACAACAACCCACTAGCAAAATTGCCAGCCACGCTTATTACACCTTTTGGTATGTTTTGCCTACCTTGCCTATGTTTTTAATTTTCCCCTACCTTTTAAGCAAATGGGGCTTTGTGCTGGCCTTGCTGTTGTCTTTACTCATGACAGCATTGCTATTTTGTTTGTTTGCCTTAGTCGTCAAAAATTACGGTGTAGACTTATTGTAAGTAGGGTTAATGGCTAAGAAATTTTATAAAAAAATCTTCTTAATCATGCCATTAGCGCGTAAAATGCGGCTACTTTATAGCTAGTAACTCACACCTTGGAACACTACACCAGCCTTCTTGCTAAGCCCATACAAAGCTACCGCCCTTATTGGGCAAAACGCTTTGGCGCCGCCCCTATGCTACCGATGTCTCGCGCTGAAATGGATGCGCTGGGTTGGGACAGTTGCGACATTATTTTGGTTAGCGGTGATTGCTACATTGACCACCCCAGTTTCGGCTCGGCTTTAGTTGGGCGATTGCTGGAAGCGCAAGGGTTTCGTGTCGGCATCATCGCCCAGCCGGATTGGCAAAACGCCAACGCTTTTAAAGCTTTGGGTAAGCCAAACCTGTATTTTGGCGTCACTGCCGGCAACATGGACAGCATGGTTAACCGCTATACCGCCGATAGAAAAATTCGCAGCGACGATGCGTACACACCGGATGCCGCACCTAATAAACGCCCCGATCGTGCCGTGTTGGTGTATAGCCAACGTTGCCGTGAAGCGTATGCGGATGTGCCTTTGGTCATAGGCAGCATAGAAGCCAGCTTGCGCCGCATTGCCCATTACGATTATTGGAGTGATAAAGTACGCCGCAGCATTTTGCTTGATTCCAAAGCCGACATTTTGCTTTACGGTAATGCCGAACGCGCCTTGATAGAATTAAGCCACCGCATCGCTAAAGGCGAAAAAGTGGCCGACATTCAAGACATACGCGGCACCGCCTTCTTGCGTAAGGCTATTCCTAGTGGTTGGACCGAGATAGCCAGCACGCAATTGGATCGCCCTGGAGTGATAGACAAAGCGGTTGACCCCTATGAAATGAAGATGGGTAAAGCCGATGCTAGTTGTGCTACTGAGGCTAAGCCCGAGCAAGCGGCCCTGCCTGAAGGCACGCAAGCCATCGCCCTGGTGCGTAAACCTAAAGCCGATCGCGCTAAGCAAGTGGTGCGTTTGCCCGCCTATGAGGCGGTAGCGCAAGACCCGGTGCTGTATGCGCATGCTTCGCGTGTCTTGCATTTGGAAGCTAACCCCGGTAATGCCCGGGCCTTGGTGCAAAGACACGGAGACAGGGAGGTTTGGTTAAATCCGCCGCCGATTCCATTGACTACCAAGGAAATGGATTACGTTTACGACATGCCCTACGCGCGTAAACCTCACCCGGCTTATGGCGATGCCAAAATCCCAGCCTGGGAAATGATACGCTTTAGCGTGAACATCATGCGCGGCTGTTTTGGCGGTTGCACGTTTTGCAGCATCACCGAACATGAAGGCCGAATTATCCAAAGCCGCAGTGAAGCCAGTATATTGAAAGAAGTGGAAGAGATACGCGACAAAGTGCCAGGTTTCACTGGCGTCATATCCGACCTTGGTGGGCCGACCGCCAATATGTACCGCATCGCGTGCAAGAATGAAGTCATAGAAAACGCTTGCCGTAAGCTAAGCTGTGTCTACCCTGGCATTTGTGAGAATCTGAATACCGATCACAGCGCCTTGATTCAGCTATACCGTAAAGCCCGTGCCATTAAAGGCGTGAAGAAGATACTGATAGGCAGTGGCGTGCGTTATGACTTGGCGATTAAGTCGCCCGAGTATGTGAAAGAATTGGTCCAGCACCATGTTGGCGGCTACTTGAAAATCGCCCCTGAGCATTCGGAAGAAAACGTATTAAGCAAGATGATGAAGCCCGGCATGGAGGCTTACGATGAATTCAAAGCCATGTTCGAAAAATTCAGCTTGGAAGCCGGTAAAAAACAGTATTTGATCCCGTATTTTATTGCCGCACACCCTGGCACCACCGATCAAGACATGCTCAATTTAGCGCTGTGGCTGAAGAAGTACGACTTCAAATTAGACCAGGTGCAAACCTTTACCCCAACGCCCATGGCCATGGCCACCGCCATGTACCACTCAGGTAAAAACCCTTTACGTAAAGTGACGGCCGATTCAGAAGATGTCGCCATTCCTAAAGCCGGCAATGTGCGTAAATTGCATAAGGCCTTTATCCGCTACCACGATCCAAATAATTGGCCCATGTTGCGTGAAGCCTTACAGAAAATGGGCAGGGCTGATTTGATAGGTAATAGCAAGCAGCATCTAATCCCATCCTGGCAACCCCTTTCTGGTAAGCCAACGACCACTGTGCGTGGTCAGCCCTTGGAACGAACTATTCGACCCAGGCGCGTGTCCGAGAGTAAACGCAAATACTCCTAATTCCTTTGGGCGTTGTTTGTTTCTTGCCTACATTGCTAAAGGATTTACATGAGAAATTATCTAAATAGTTCACTTTGCCGACTACTGCTCAGCCTGTGTTTGTTGGGCGCATTTGTCCCAGCTTGGGCTGAATCTGGTTTGTTTTGGAAAGCCGAATCCAGTCAGTCCAAAGATATTTACCTGTTTGGCACCATACACACCGACGACAACCGCGTGACCAATTTTTCAGCGCCTGTGACCGAGGCCATTAAGGCTGCCGATGCCTTTATGATGGAAACCTTATCGCCTAACAACCTGGGCATATTCATGATGGCCGAGGGGGATTTGCGTAGCATGTTGACCGAGCAAGAATTAGAGCAGGTCTATGCGCTGGCTGAATTTCACGTGATGCACCGGGATGCCGCCTTGCACATGAAGCCTTGGTTATTGGCCGTGGTGTTTGATTCGCCTAGGCCACTGACGCCCTTTGCTCAAGACAATTTGCTCATGACGCAAGCGGAAGGTGCCGGTAAACAAGTCATAGGCATAGAAGACACGCAAGAGCATTTCGGCATCATGGACAGCTTTACTTTGGATGAGCAACTCATCATGTTGCGTGCGGTATT
>JAIQBT010000039.1 GCA_020035195.1 Methylotenera sp. | reverse complement strand
TCTTCTAAACTAATTGGCAGGGTTTCTTTAGCGAATTGATCCATGGGTAAACTGACTTTTAGTTGTTTTTGTGTAGCGCAATTTTAGCATGAAATGGCGGCAAATTAGTAGCGCTAACATCGATTTAAACCGGCCATAGCTGCCGCTTATTAGCCCTACTAATTCTTATGCTTTAAGGCTTAATGGTCAGCAAGGACAGGTCGGCTTTTAGGTCATCCACATGCTCTAAGCCAACCGCTATTCTCACCAAGCCATCATTAATACCAGCGGCAGCCCTCGCCTCAGCCGTCACCCGACTGTGCGTGGTGGTGGCTGGATGGGTAATGGTGGATTTTGCGTCGCCCAAATTGGCCGTAATAGAAATCAATTTAGTTGCATCTATTAAAGCCCAAGCCGCTTGCTGCGGGGTTTGACCCGCTTTAGCTCGCACCTCAAAACTCACTATGCCACCGCCATTGCTTTGTTGCTGCATAGCTAAGGCATGCTGCGGATGCGAAGCCAAGCCTGGGTAATACACACGAGCCACACCGGCCTGCTGCTCCAACCAAGTAGCCAATGCCAAGGCATTGCGCGCATGCGCCTCCATGCGTACGTACAAGGTCTCCAAGCCCTTCAAAAACACCCAAGCATTAAACGCACTCATGGTGACGCCCGCCGTTCTTAAGAAACCATAAACAGGTTCCATTAAGACTTTAGACCCAAGCACAGCGCCGCCCAAGCAGCGACCTTGGCCATCAATGTATTTGGTCGCCGAATGAATAATGATGTCCGCGCCTAAAGCCAATGGTCGCTGTATCGCTGGCGTGCAAAAACAATTGTCCACCACCAGGTGTGCGCCAGCTTTATGCGCTATGTCAGCCAAGGACTTGATGTCGCATACTTCAGTCAGCGGGTTAGAAGGCGTTTCAACAAAAAACAACTTGGTGTTGGCCCCCACCGCTGACCGCCACTCATTTAAATCGGTCAACGAAACAAAAGTGACTTGCAGGCCCCAGCGCGCCAGAATATTACTAAACAGCTGCACGCTGGTACCAAAAATACTGCGTGAGGCGACGATATGATCGCCCGCACTGCACAGCGCCATGACGCAGGCCAAAATGGCAGACATGCCAGAGGAAGTCGCCACGCATTGTTCCGCCCCCTCCAATGCCGCCAGTTTATTTTGAAACATAGTGACGGTAGGATTAGTAAAGCGCGAATAAATGTTGCCTGGCTCCGTGCCGCCAAAACGCGCAGCGGCTTGAGCCGCGCTTTCAAAGCGGAAGCTGGAATTCAAAAACAAGGCTTCGGAATTTTCGCCGTAAGCAGTCATTTCGCTGCCGGCCCGAACCGACAGGGTTTGTGGGTGAAATGTGTTCTTAGTCATAATATTCCCATGGTATACAGACGTTAAAAAAACCCGTCTAGGCATTAAGCTAAACGGGGTTTTGTAACTCGCTTTAGCTGTGTTTATAATGCGCCCGCAAGCTGAGTAAGACTTGGTATACATTAAGTCACTCAAATCAGCGCAAACGGATGGTATGCCTAAGCAGGCATGCCGTCAAGACGCTTTTTTAATCGGCCACGGCATCCTCAAAACTATCGATTAAATTCAAATCAATCTGCGTGCTGGCATTCGCGGGTTTTTGCTTTTTATTAACGTCGCCACGGGCCGATTCAATATTAGCCAGATAGGCCTCGCTGATGTCGCCTGTCACGTATTTACCATCAAAACAGGAGCAATCGAAATTCACTATCTTTGGGTTACTTTGCTTAACCACCTCGACCAAGGCATGCAAATCTTGGTAGATTAAAGCGTCGGCACCAATTTCACGGCATATCTCTTCATCAGTTCGACCGGTAGCCAACAACTCATCCCGGCTAGGCATGTCTATGCCATACACGTTAGGGAAACGAACTGGCGGTGCCGCTGAAGCAAAGTAAACCTTATTTGCGCCGGCATCCCTAGCCATCTGCACGATTTGTTGTGAGGTGGTGCCACGCACGATGGAGTCATCAACCAACAAGACGTTTTTACCTTTAAACTCTATGCCTATGGGATTGAGTTTTTGCCTTACCGACTTCTTTCTCAAAGCTTGGCCAGGCATGATGAAGGTGCGGCCTATGTAACGATTTTTGATAAAGCCTTCGCGGTAGTCCAAGCCGAGCGCAATGCCTACTTGTAAAGCACTAGGGCGACTGGTATCGGGAATGGGGATGACCACATCAATTTTTTTATCTGCCCACTCACGCTTAATTTTTTCCGCCAGGGTTTTACCCATGTCCAAACGGGTTTGGTATACAGAGACCTCATCAATGACCGAGTCAGGACGGGCTAAATAAACGTACTCAAAAATACAGGGGTTGAGCTTGGCTTGCTCAGCGCATTGACGGCTATAAAAATTACCGTGCATGTCGATAAAAATCGCTTCGCCAGGCGCCACATCGCGAACCAGCTTAAACCCAAGCACATCCAAGGCCACGCTTTCTGATGCAACAATGTATTCAGTGCCTTTATCGGTTTCAGCTTTACCTATGACCAAGGGGCGTATGCCATTCGGATCGCGGAAGGCCAACAAACCAAAATTGGCTATCATCGCCACCACGGCGTATGCGCCCTTGCAGCGCCTGTGCACGCCAGCTACGGCATCGAAAGTCATGTCGGTATTGAGGACGGCATTGCGTGAGGTTTGTTCAATCTCATGCGCCAAGACATTCAACAACACTTCTGAATCTGAATTGGTGTTGATGTGGCGCAGATCCTGCCTAAACATTTCGGATTTCAGTTGATCGGAATTGGTCAGGTTGCCATTGTGGCCTAGCACGATACCAAACGGCGAATTGACATAAAAAGGCTGCGCTTCCGCCGCGCTTGATGAGCCTGCCGTCGGATAGCGCACATGGCCTATGCCAACATTGCCGACCAAGCTGCGCATGTGGCGTGTTTGAAAGACATCCTTAACCAAGCCATTATTTTTATGCATGAAAAAGGTATTGCCATCGGTTGTCACTATGCCTGCAGCATCTTGACCCCTATGTTGCAACACCAGCAAACCATCGTACAGCAATTGGTTGACTGGATTCTTACCAACAATACCTATGATTCCGCACATGGATGTAGCCTTAAATAATGAATTCTATGAAATAAATACTGCATTTGATGCTGTACCAGCGAAAGCCTAAACTAAGGCAGGCATAAGGCGAACTAATCGTACTTAACGTATAGCTTAATGCTGTCTGGCACCCAAGGTAACACATGGCCAACCAAGGCCTCAAACGGCGCGCTAAACATGGCATCTCGCCAACGCTCATCCTGAGGCAAGCTGGTCATGCCGGCTAAAAACACCAAGAGGCAAACGATGATGATGCCGCGCGTTAAACCAAACAAGCCACCTAAGATACGATTGAGCCAACCCAAGCCTAACTTTTTAAACAAACTCGCCAAGGCAATAGAGAGCAAGCTGCTGATTAACAGAGTGGCCAAAAAGACCATTAAAAAAGCAGCCATGACCCGCAAGGACTCGGTTGGAATAGCCTCAGGCATCATAGGCACCAACTGACTAGCATAGCTTTTAGCAACAAAGAATGCTAACACCCAACCCACGATGGACAAGGCTTCCAATACCAAACCACGCATCACGCTTAGGACTACGGAAAGGCCTAAAATCGCCAGGACCAAGTAATCAAAACTAGTCATGGCTTATTTCCAGGTATTGCCTACCAAGCTTAATCATTTGCCACGACCATGCTAGGCATGCCCAAGGCTTGCAATTTAAGCATGGCCTCTGCGGCTTGCTGCCTTGTCGGGTAATTGCCGGTTCTTAAACGTATTTTTTCACCCTTATCCGTGGCTACTTTTTTGATGGATGGCACATAGCCAGCTTGTTTTAATTTGGCTTCCAAATCGCTCACACTGGCCATGGACGAATACACTCCTATTTGGATAGCGAAGCTGGATTTAGCCTTTTCTGCCGCCGCATTGTCATCTACTTTTGCCGTTACATCTGGGGCTGACTGCGGTTTTTCTTCGACTGGCTTGAGTTCAACGGGCGTACTGGCAGGTTTAGCCAGCGTAACGTCAGCCGGCGCCGCGCGTTTTTCAGTCGCAGCATTATTACTCACAGCAACAGTTGCCTCCTTAAGCGGATTGACCGCATCACTAGCTAAAGGCATTACAGCGCTTGCCGGAGGAGTCGCAAGCGGAACTGGAGGAGCAATGGGTTCAACAACACCGGCATCCACACCGGCCATAGTGATCTTAATCGCCGGGTTAGGCGTTAAACTGGCACGGTCTTGCAAAACCATGGGCAACACACCCACCATTAACAAAACCAAGCCTATGGCGCCAACCAAACGACGCCTAGCGCGCTTTTTCAAACTTAATTCTTGATCATGGTCTGCATCAGGCGGCATTGCTGCTTTCCTTAAAATGGATTTGACTCAAAATGAGCTTGTTTTAGGACTTCATTCACACAGTGTATTAGGCAATAATTGCATCACGCTGGCAACAGTAAAAAATGAACCAAACACGATTATTTTATCATTTTCATTTGCATCCATACAGGCTTCTATATCAATACAAGCTTGAATATACGCTTTATCTGCACTAGCAAAGGTTTTAATAGTCGGCTCATCGCTTATATAGGCAATTTGTTGGGCCAAATCGTTGGCTAGGGCGCCACGCGGATTGGCCGTATCGGCCACATACCAAGCATCTATTTCATCACTCACAGCGGCAATCACTCCACCGCAGTCCTTATCTGCCAGCATGGCAAACACTGCAAAGGTTTTGCTGGGCTGAGCAACAGCAGCGCCACTGCGCATGACCTGCAAATTACCGGCCAACGCCCTAGCCGCATGCGGGTTATGTGCAACATCGAATACCAACTTAGTGTGCTTGGTGCCAGAATGCGGTGGCTGAATAATTTGAAAGCGCCCAGCCAGTTTAAGGTTGCGCAGCCCCAAAGCCATGCTTTCCAACGTTACCGGCAAGCGTTCTTGCAAGGCTTCCACGGCGGCCACGGCACAGGCGGCATTATTCAGCTGATACTTGCCCAACAAGGCTGGCATAGGTAAGGTATAGCGCGTTTTATTTTTCACTTGGTAATGCCAACAATCATTTTCCACGCCAGCAGAAAAATCCTTAGCCCAGCATGCCAATGCAGCATCCACGGCAATTGCATGCTTAATTAAAGCCTCAGGCGGGTCATTATCACCGCAAATCGCTGGCACGCCAGGGCGAAAAATACCGGCTTTTTCATAGCCTATCGCCTCACGCGTGTCTCCTAAAAACTCTTGGTGATCTAAATCAACGCTGGTGACAATGGTGCAGCTCGGCTCAAACGCATTAACCGCATCCAGTCGACCGCCCAAACCAATTTCCAGTACCGCCACATCCACGCCGGCTTGCATAAAATGCCAAAGTGCGGCCAGGGTGCCTACTTCGAAATACGTTAAGGCTATGGCTGGCTCTTCGCGCCTAGCCTGCTCAACCACGCTAAACGCAGAGCAAAGCATGGCATCGCTCACAGGCAAGCCAGCCACGCGGACACGTTCGTTATAGCGCAAGATATGCGGTGAGGTATAGCAGCCTACCCGGTAACCTGCTTGCAGATAGATTTGCTCCAACATGGCACAGCTTGAGCCCTTGCCATTGGTGCCACCTACGGTAATCAGTGGGAATGGGGTTTGCAATTGCAGGCGATCTATCATTAGATTGACCCTATCCAAACCCATAGCGATGGATTTTGGATGCAAACTTTCTATGTAACCCAGCCAATCGGCCAAGTCTTTAGATGCGAACTCTGAGCTGGGGATCTCGTTAGGAATGGCTAAGACCTTTAGTCTGACAAGAAATGTCATTAGCCACACAAGCGGCCAACGGCTTAGTAATTAATAGTTATGCCGCCACCGGTAAACGCATTAAATTGGCCAATATGTTCGCCAACTTATCTCGCATTTCACGCCTGTCCACGATCAAATCAATGGCGCCGTGCTCGAGTAAAAATTCTGCGCGTTGGAATCCGTCTGGCAGGGTTTCACGCACGGTTTGTTCAATCACACGAGGGCCAGCAAAACCAATTAAGGCTTGCGGTTCAGCAATAATCACGTCACCTAACATGGCAAAGCTAGCAGAAACGCCGCCCATGGTGGGGTCAGTTAAAACAGAAATAAAAGGCAAGCCAGCTTTACTCAACTGCGTGAGTGCAGCACTGGTTTTAGCCATTTGCATCAGGGACAGCAGGCCTTCTTGCATACGCGCACCACCGCTGGCTGACACGCATACAAAAGCCATTTTATTGTCTATGGCGGTTTGTACACCGCGAACAAAACGCTCCCCCACCACAGAGCCCATGGAGCCACCCATAAATTTAAACTCAAATGCGGCGACTACTGCAGGCACGGCCTTAATGCTGCCTTGCATGACGATAAGCGCGTCTTTTTCAGCCACGGTTTTTTGCGATTCAATAATGCGCTCGGCATACGATTTGCTATCTTTAAATTTTAACGGATCTATGGGCTGAACCGACGCACCAATTTCAAACTGATTGTCCGCATCCAATAAAAGGGCAATGCGTTCACGCGCACTGATGCGGTTGTGGTACGCACACTTAGGGCAAACCTCCGCATTGTCTTCCAAGTCTTTTTTATACAACACGGTTTGGCAAGCCGGGCATTTACTCCACAAGCCTTCAGGCACGGTTTTTTTATCACTGCCCACCACGCGTTTAATTTTTTGCGGTAATTTATTTAACCAACTCATCTGACTTATCCTTATTTAATGCTTAATTTCAGTTTAGGCTGCGTCCACTGCCGTTTTTAATTCCGTCATCAAGTTCGCCACATTGCGTAGCAAATTGTCTTCGGTAGAGGCTTCTATCGCTTGCACCATGCGACTGCCCACCACCACCGCATCTGCGATAGCAGCAGTGGCCTTAGCTGTAGCGGCATCGCGTATACCAAAACCCACGCCCACCGGCAAATTGGTTTGCTCGCGAATGCTAGCGACCCGACCCGCCACTTCCACTATGTCTAAATTAGCCGCGCCGGTTACGCCTTTGAGTGACACATAATAAACAAAACCGCTGGCTTGATTAACAATGAGTTCTACGCGCTTAGCATCCGTGGTTGGCGACAACAAAAATACCGGATCAATATCCCGCGCACGCAATTCCTTAACAAAACTGCCGCACTCTTCAGGCGGGTAATCCACCGTAATCACGCCATCCACATCCGCTGCTTTGGCTTTGTCAGCAAAGGCGACCACACCTACCGCCTCTATTGGGTTGGCGTAACCCATTAAAATAATGGGTGTGGCTTGATCGGTTTGCCTAAAGGTTTTAACCATGTCCAACACCGCAGTTAGGCCGACTTTGTGCTGCAAGGCGCGCTCGCTAGCTCGCTGTATCACCGGCCCATCGGCCATGGGGTCAGAGAAAGGCACGCCTAACTCTATCATGTCCGCGCCGTGCTCAACCAAGGTATGCATCAAGCTAACAGTAAACTTAGGATGCGGATCGCCGGCCGTGATGTAAGGAATCAAGGCGGTCTTGCCTTGCTGTTTAAGGGTAGCGAATACGGTTTTAATTCTAGACATAGTGATCGTCAGTTAGGGTTAATCAAATAGATGCTACAGCGTAATATTAGCCAATTTAGCCACAGTATTAATGTCTTTGTCTCCGCGACCGGATAGATTAACCAAAATAACCTTATCGCTACTCATGGTTTTGGCTAACTTTTCTGCGTAAGCTAAAGCATGGCTGGATTCCAGCGCAGGAATAATGCCCTCAGTACGGCATAAATTATGGAATGCTGCCATCGCCTCGTCGTCCGTCACCGCCACGTATTCGGCACGCTTAATGTCCTTCAACCAGGCATGCTCAGGACCCACACCGGGGTAATCCAAGCCAGCCGAAATGGAGTGTGTTTCGATGATGTTGCCATCAGCGTCTTGCATCAAATAGGTGCGATTGCCGTGCAACACCCCTACGGCACTGTTGGCTGTCAACGGCGCGGCATGCTTACCTGTTTCCATGCCTAAACCAGCTGCCTCAACGCCTATTAAGCGCACATTTGGCACATCGATATAGGGGTAAAAAATGCCCATGGCATTCGAGCCGCCACCGACGCAAGCCACCACGGCTTCTGGTTGATGACCTACCATCTCCATCATTTGCTGCTTGGCTTCTATGCCAATAATGGCCTGGAAATCACGCACCATCATGGGGTAAGGGTGCGGCCCAGCCACCGTGCCTATGATGTAAAAAGTATTGTGTACATTGGTCACCCAATCACGCATGGCTTCATTGAGCGCATCTTTAAGTGTTTTAGAGCCACTCTCTACCGGCACCACGGTGGCGCCCAAGAGCTTCATCCTAAACACATTAGGCGCTTGACGTTTTACGTCTTCACTGCCCATGTACACCACGCATTCCAAGCCCAATCTGGCTGCAATGGTGGCCGTGGCCACACCGTGTTGTCCAGCCCCAGTTTCAGCAATCACGCGGGGTTTGCCCATGCGTTTAGCCAACAAGGCTTGGCCTATGGTGTTATTAATCTTGTGTGCGCCGGTGTGGTTTAAATCTTCACGCTTCAAATAGATTTGCGCGCCACCCACTTTATCGGACAAGCGTTTTGCATGGTAAATCGGACTAGGACGACCAACAAAATGTTTTAAATCGTAAGCGTATTCGGCTAAAAATACCGGGTCGTGACGGTATTTTTCGTACATCACGCGTAATTCTTCCAAGGCCTCCACCAAAGTTTCGGCAACAAATGTACCACCGTACTGGCCAAAATGACCGCGTGCATCTGGCATATCATAAAGCTGCATGTTTATTTCCCCACATTTAATAGTTTAGCAAGCGCTACTCAGCGCTTACGCTAGCCCATAGACGGCTTGCATAAAGCCAGTAATTTTAGCCGCATCCTTGATGCCTTTAGCTGATTCCACCCCGCCACTGACGTCCACAGCATAAGGTCGAATTTGCTTAATTGCCGAAGCAACATTGTCGGTAGTTAAACCGCCAGCCAATATCAGCACAGGCAAGCCGCTAGGCCTATCTGTGGTCATTGCCGATGGGATTAAGTTCCAATCAAATGCATGGCCCGTTCCGCCTGCCACCCCTGGCGTATAGGTATCCAATAACAAGGCTTTTGCGGTTGAAAAATCTTTTACACATTGTAACAAATTTGTCTGCGGCTTCACCCGTATTGCTTTGATAAATGGCAAGCCATAGTTCGCGCATTGTTCTGGCGTTTCTTCACCATGAAACTGCAGCACATCCAATGGCACAGCAGCCAGTACGCTGCGTATAAAATCAGGCGCAGCATCGACGAATAAACCGACGATACTGACAAACGCCGGCACTTGACGGCTAATCTCTGCGGCCTGCGCCAAGCTAAGATTACGCGGGCTATCGGCATAGAACACCAAACCGATGGCGTCGGCGCCAGCAGTGACGGCAGCAAGCGCATCTTCCGCACGCGTAATACCGCAAATTTTAACTCGGGTTCTCAATCGATCTATCTCACTCTAAGCTTGGGTCATGGCCAATTTCATCATAGCGGTATTGTAACGCTTAAATCACTAAGCAGAGGGATTTTGCGTCGTTTTTAAGCGTGGGCAGACCCCATTTTTCCGCGTAACGCACTTGCGTCAAATACAGGCCACTGGGCGAAAAAGTCGGTGGCGCCAAATTGCGGTCACACTGCTCCAGCATGGTTTGCATATAGGATGGCGGGTGTGCTCCTTTGCCTATGTAGACTAAGGCCCCCACCATATTGCGCACTTGGTGTTGCAAATAGGCGTTCGCTGAGAAGTCAAATACGACATAAGCCCCATGCGCCTGCACCGTCGCTATCGTCATGGTCCTGATGGCTGTTTTGGCCTGGCATTCTGCCGCACGAAAAGCGCTGAAATCATGCTCACCGATCAAATAGGCAGCGCCCTTCGCCATGGCTTCCACATCGAGTGGCAAATGAAACCAGCCGGCCTTACTGGCCATTAGCGCAGAACTCACCGGCGCGTTATACAAGATGTATTGGTAACTGCGCTCTAGCGCAGAAAAGCGCGCATGAAAATCGTCATCCACCGTGTGCGCCCATTCTACCCGGACGCTACTAGGCAAATAAGCGTTTACCCCGCGCACCCAGGCGGAAATTGGTCGGTCAGCGTGGGTGTCAAAATGCACCACTTGACCTAGGCCATGTACACCCGTGTCGGTTCGACCTGCGGCATGCAATCGTACCGGGTGCAGCGCAATCTTAGCAATGGCCAATTCCAAAGCATCCTGCACACCGCATGCGGCAGGTTGACTTTGCCAACCACAAAAACCGGCTCCGTCGTAAGCCACGCCTAGGACCAACCTCATGCTTGCCAAGCCTTAAATACGCTGTCCAACAAGGAAAATTTAGCCAGCAACCATGCCAATGCAGCCATAAGCATCAAACTTAGAAGCATTCTGTCCAGCCAGCCAAAAGCTGGCTGCTCAATGAGCAAAGGCTGACTTAAGTCAGCCTCAATTGCATCCATGGCCACACGGTCTAATCGAGAAAAATCCAATTTAAGTTTTTGGCCCACTGCCATCTGCTCTACGTAATGCAAGGTGAGTAGCAATCGGGCTGCAAAACGCGCCACATCGATGCCCAGCATCCTTAGTGGTGACAACATAGTCCACAACCCGGCCATTAAGTGCGTTTTAGAACTGCTGGCAAACAAAGTGGATAGCCCAGCAACTGCAATCAATAGCTTAGCAATTTGCAGCAAGCCCATGCTTAAACCCTCGTAACTGGGTGCAAAATCGAGCGGGAAAAAGCCAAGGTATTCGCCTGGCGTGGCATAGGCATAGACCAATAGCAAAGAAATAAACAACCAGCGCATACGTTTTAACAGACGGGAAAAATGCTGAAAATTTAAGCCAGCAGCCAGCAGGGAAATCAGGCCACAAAGCAACAGAATGGTCGTCGCACTTAGCAATGGCATCATGAGCAACAGCAAGAAAAAGCCGGCTATTTTTACAAATGGATGCATAAAAATACGTGCCTAGCCAGAGCTTAAGTCTTAGTGGCGTTCGACGTTTTTGCGTTGGGGGCGACGGCCTTGGCTAAGGTCAATTCGTCTTCTGTGCCGCTCAAATCCAAACTGATGCCAGACAGGTCTATGCGTATGATTTCCATGTCATCGTCTGGCGCAGACACGTCATTGGCATCGGTTTTAATAAAGCTGGTGGCCGCCGTTTTTTTCTTGGCCTTGGCTTTGGTGGGCATAGCCACAGGTTCAGCCTGCACTGAAGCCACGACTGCTGGCTCAGTGAAATCGAGGTCCAATCTGGCCAAATCGAATGCTTGCGTTTGCTCTTCAACAGGCGCTTCGGCTACTAGATTCACCGGCTCGGCCTTAGGGCTTGCTGGCAAGTCTGGCAAGACCTTGGCCACGGCCATGCTTTTAAAATCCAGTAAATTCGACCGGCGTTTATTGCTGCGGCTTAACCAGGTAAATGCTGCCAGGATGGCCAGCAAGGTTATGGATAGAACCAACCAATCGGCCCAGGCCGCTCTTTTACTTTGTTTTGCGGGCATGGCTTGCTTGGCATCAGTAGCACGTTTTTGCAGCTCCACCATGGATTGGTTTTTCAACTGCAACAGCTGCTGCATGTCTTTGATTTGTTTTTGCAATGCCTGGGCGCGCGATTCTGATTCCTGTAGGGATTTTTCACGCGCCGTGGCGTCTTCTTGCAATGCCAGTACTTTTGCATCGGCTGTCTTAGCGGCATCCTTGTCGCCTGCACTTAATTTAAGCACATCATTATTAGCGCCTTGAACAGCGGCAGCCTGATCCTTAGCCGTGGCAATTTTGCCAGACGCGGATTGCTTTTGAACTGCATCAGGCTGGGCCGTTGCAGTGAGCACCTTATTAGCTAAGGCAGCACGGTAAGCTTGCCAATTGGCCGTGTGCAATTTAACTTCCGCGGCAGCCTGGTCTGCTTGGGTAGCCAGCAACACGGATTGTGGTGGTAGGCTTATGCGCTGACCTGCCTTTAATCGGTTCATATTGCCAGCCGTAAAGGCGTTTTGGTTAGCTTGATATAAGCCCAACAGCATTTGATCTAAGCTGACCCCCTCTACCTGCATGGAATGGGCTAGGCTATGCAGGGTGTCACCTGGCTTGCTGGTCATATCTAAAGGCATTGAACCAATGATTTGATCAGGCAGCATGGTGATTTGCACTGCATTGCCGGCATCCCCATTGGTTAAATCGTTGGCCAAGGGGGATGCTACAGCCTCCTGTTCAGCTTGGACCGGCTGAACTGGATCTAACAAAACAATGTATTGCTTTTGCAAACGACCAGCAGACCAATCCAGTTGCAGCAGCAGGTCCAAATAGGCTTCATTTATTGGCAAACTGGAGCTTAGCTTCAATACCGGCAGTCTCTGTGCGTTTTTTTGCAACTCAACTTTTACATCGCTGTAATAAGCTTGGTAGCGTATTCCTTGCTTAATGTAGGCTTGCTCGGAAGCCAGCGCTGCTTGCAAATCACTCAAGGATTCTTGTGCCTCCAATTGGATTTCAACTTCAGCTGACAAAGGCTCGCCCAAGCTGGAACTTAGCATCAAATTACCCAAACTGGCGGCATGGCATAAGGGTGCCAGCAACAGGCTCAGCAACAAGAATATTTGCATTAATTTAACGTTGCGCACGGCTTACCACCATTATTGTTCAATTAGAATCCGCAACATGCGGCGTAAAGGCTCGGCCGCACCCCAAAGCAATTGATCGCCGACAGTAAAAGCCGACAGGTAGTCACCGCCCATGCTCAATTTACGCAAGCGGCCAACCGGGGTATTTAATTTGCCAGTGACGGCCGCCGGGGTCAAGTCACGCATGCTGGCCTCACGCTCGTTGGGCACTACTTTTGCCCACGGATTCGCCTCAGCCAGCATTTGCTCTATTTCATCCAAGGGTACATTTTTAGTGAGTTTGATGGTTAATGCTTGGCTATGGCAACGCATGGCGCCTATGCGCACACACAGGCCGTCAATCAAAATGGGTTGGGCTTCACGACCGAGAATTTTATTGGTCTCCGCGCCGCCCTTCCACTCTTCTTTACTTTGGCCATCGCCTAAGTCTTTGTCTATCCATGGAATTAAACTGCCGGCCAAGGCCACGCCAAAATTATCTGTAGGGAAGCTAGCGTCGCGTAAGGTAGCCGCTACTTTGCGGTCTATGTCTAAAATGGCCGAAGCTGGATCTGCCAACAAGCTGCTAACAGAGGCATGGGCTGCACCCATTTGACGTAACAATTCGCGCATGTTTTGTGCGCCGGCACCGGATGCCGCTTGGTATGTCATGGACGTTACCCATTGCACTAAGTCGGCTTTAAACAAGCCATTTAAAGCCATCAGCATTAAGGATACGGTGCAATTACCGCCCACCCAATTTTTGTTGCCGGCAGCATACGCGTCTTGTATAACATGCATATTGACTGGATCAAGCACAATGACCGCGTCTTTTTCCATGCGCAAGGTGGACGCCGCATCTATCCAATGGCCAGTCCAACCGTCAGCACGCAATTTTGGGAAAACCTCGCTGGTGTAATCGCCGCCTTGACAAGAAATAATGACGTCCATGGCTTTGAGATCAGCGATGCTCATGGCGTCTTGCAAAGCTGCCGAGTCTTTACCGACGCTAGGTGCTGGCGCGCTAATTTGCGAGGTGGTAAAAAATTGCGGGTCTATTAAAGCAAAATCTTGCTCTTCCATCATGCGCTGCATCAGCACCGAACCTACCATGCCACGCCAACCGACCAATCCAACCTTTAACATACGCTTTATCCTAATCTCTACACTGTCTATTAATCATTATCCCACTAGGCTGCAGCTATAGCGCCGCGACAACCGCATCGCCCATCTCACTGCAAGCAACCTGCTTGCAACCATCAGTCACAATGTCAGCCGTTCTGTAACCTTGCGCCAAGGCTTTTTTAACAGCATTTTCAATGCGTACGGCATTGGCTTCATCGTTAAAGGTATAGCGCAACATCATGGCCGCAGACAAAATGGTGGCCAGCGGGTTGGCTATGTTTTTGCCGGCAATGTCAGGAGCAGAACCATGGCTAGGCTCGTACATGCCTTTGTTATTTTCATCTAACGAAGCCGATGGCAACATGCCTATGGAGCCGGTTAGCATGGACGCTTCATCGGAAAGAATGTCGCCAAAAATATTACCCGTCACCATCACATCAAACTGCTTAGGTGCGCGGATTAATTGCATGGCGGCATTATCAACATACATATGACTCAATTCCACTTCTGGGTACTCTGCAGAAAGCTCTATCATGACTTGACGCCACAACTCGGTGGTTTCCAATACATTGGCTTTGTCCACCGAACAGACTTTTGCTTTTTGACCAGGTTGACGGCGCTTCATGGCAATATCAAAGGCCACCCTACCGATGCGACGAATTTCTGACTCGCAGTAACGCATGGTGTTAATACCTTCGCGCTCGCCATTTGGCAATGTGCTGATGCCACGCGGTTGTCCAAAATAGATGTCGCCGGTTAGCTCACGGACGATCATGATGTCTAAACCAGAAACCACTTCCGGCTTTAGCGTGGATGCCCCAGCCAATTCCGGATAAAGCAAGGCAGGACGCAAATTAGCAAATAAATTCAGGGCTTTGCGTATGCGCAACAAACCACGCTCAGGACGCAAATGGCGCTCCAATTTGTCGTATTTCCAATCGCCTACCGCTCCCAACAAAACCGCATCGGAATCCAGAGCCAATTGCAAGGTGGCGTCGGGCAAGGGATCGCCAGCGGCTTCATAACCGGCGCCGCCTATCGGCGCCTCGGTCATGCTTAGGTCTAGGTTAAGGGCATTTAAGACTTTCACCGCCTGGGCCACAATTTCGGGGCCTATGCCATCGCCTGGCAATATCGCTAATTTCATCATCTTTTTTTCCGTCGGTTTTTTTAGTTTAATTATTTAGTTAGCACTGGGTCTGCACAGGCCAGTTTAATTAAAAAGCCAAGGCTGGGCTTGCTGGTGCTTAGCCTCAAAAGCTTTAATTTCAGCTTGGTGCTGCATGGTTAGGCCGATGTCGTCCAAGCCGTTTAGCAAGCAACGCTTACGAAACGCATCCACATTGAAATTAAAGCGCTCGCCAGTTGGTGTGCTGACCGTTTGCTCGGCCAAATCAACCTGCAATTTGTAAGCTGGAGTAGTGGCCACTTGTTTGAATAAGGTATCAACAATGTCTGCACTAAGCACGATAGGCAGCATGCCATTTTTAAAACAATTGTTATAAAAAATATCGGCGTAGCTGGAAGCGATGATGACCTTAAAACCATAGTCTTCCAATGCCCATGGTGCGTGCTCACGACTCGAGCCGCAGCCAAAGTTTTCCCGAGTAAGTAAGATGCTGGCACCTTGGTAGCGCGCTTGATTTAGCACAAACTCTGGATTGATTTTACGTAGGCTATTATCCATACCAGGCTCGCCATGGTCTAAGTAGCGCCATTCATCGAAGGCATTTACACCAAAACCGGAGCGTTTGATCGACTTTAAAAATTGCTTAGGAATGATCGCATCCGTGTCGACATTGGCCCTATCTAAAGGCACGACTAAACCATTTAATTGCGTGAAAGCTTGCATAGTGTATAGCTCTTTTATTTGGTTGAGTTCTGTATGGCCTCGCCACCTTTTTCTATGTCTTTACCAATACCTTGCAAGGTATTGCAAGCAGACAACAGGGCGGCAAAAGTTAATAAAACAGCTAATTTTTTCATGGCTTGATCCTCTTTAATAGCACTAGTCTTGACTGACGTCGACAAAGTGGCCGGCAATTGCTGCAGCCGCGGCCATGGCTGGGCTAACTAAATGCGTACGCCCACCCTGACCTTGTCGGCCTTCAAAATTTCGGTTGGAGGTTGATGCACAACGTTCACCCGCTTCCAAGCGATCGGCGTTCATTGCCAAACACATGGAACAGCCAGGCTGACGCCACTCGAAGCCGGCTGCCGTGAATATTTTATCCAGGCCTTCTTGCTCGGCCTGAGCTTTCACCAAACCCGACCCTGGCACCACCAGAGCCAATTTAACATTGGCCGCGATGCGCTTGCCTTTGGCTACTGCAGCGGCAGCGCGCAGGTCTTCAATACGCGAGTTGGTACACGAGCCTATGAACACTTTATCTATGCTGATTTCACTGATGGGGGTGTTGGGTTTTAAGCCCATGTAGGCGTAAGCACGCTCCCAATCGGCTTTTTGCACTTCATTTTTAGCCATGTCCAGACTAGGCACACGCCCATCAATGGCCACCACCATTTCTGGTGAGGTGCCCCAACTCACTTGCGGCTTAATGTCTTCGGCCTGCAATCGCACCACAGCGTCAAATTTAGCGCCTTCATCGGAATGCAAGGTACGCCAATAAGCCACGGCGGCATCCCACTGCTGTTCTTTAGGGGCGTAAGGCCGACCTTTTACATAATTGATGGTGGTGTCATCCACCGCCACCATGCCAGCACGGGCGCCCGCTTCAATGGCCATATTGCAAAGCGTCATGCGCCCTTCCATGGATAAACCACGGATGGCCGAACCGACAAATTCTATGGCGTAACCATTACCACCTGCTGTCCCGGTTTTACCTATGATGGCTAGGGCCACGTCTTTTGCCGTGACCATGGGGCCTAACTGACCTTCCACTAAGACCTGCATGGCTTTGGATTTTTTTTGCACTAGGCATTGCGTTGCCATCACGTGTTCAACTTCGGAGGTACCTATGCCGTGCGCCAAAGCACCAAAGGCCCCGTGCGTACTGGTATGCGAATCGCCACACACCACGGTCATGCCGGGCAAGGTCGCGCCCTGCTCTGGGCCAACCACATGCACTATGCCTTGCCGCGCATCCATGAATGGGAAATAGGCCTTAGCGCCGAATTCAGCAATGTTTTCCGTCAGGGTTTCAATTTGCAAGCGTGCTACCGGATCAGCAATCCCCGCCAGACCTTTGTCCCAGCCATTGGTGGGCGTGTTGTGGTCGGCCGTAGCGACTATCGATTGAATGCGCCATGGTTTACGCTTGGCTAAACGCAAGCCTTCAAACGCTTGCGGGCTGGTGACTTCGTGAACCAAATGCCGATCTATGTATATCAATGTGGCACCATTTTCTTCGTGCACCACGTGACTATCGAACAATTTATCGTACAGCGTTTTTGCCATATTTTTATAACCTGAACCTAAAAGTGTCACCCTGCTGAAAATCAAGCAATGTGCACGAATTTTTTAATCCCTAAAATTACCAAACTGCAAAGGAAAATCGGTGACCGATTTTTTTACAAAGGCGATGGCCTCTTGCAACAAATCACGCTTAGCACCGTTCACTCGCACCGTGTCACCTTGTATGCTGGCCTGCACTTTCAAACCCGAATCTTTAATAAGCTTGCTGATGCGCTTAGCCAAGTCGCCATCTATGCCGTCTTTGATTTTAAGTTCTTGCTTCACCTTATTGCCGCCAACCTTTTGCACGTCTTTATGCTCTAGGCGCCTGGTCGAATCCGGCTCTTTTTTCTCCATGCCGGGCAATAAAATGTCTTTAATTTGATCCAACTGAAAATCGTTATCGCCAAACAAAGTAATGATGCTGTCTTTTTCGTTCAGCTCGACTTTTGCCGACGTGCCTTTGAAATCGTAACGGTTGGTAATTTGCTTACCGGCAGTGTCTATGGCATTTTTTAAGGCCACCATATCCACTTCAGATGAAATATCAAAACTAGGCATATTCTCTCCTTAAAACCCTACACGTGCTAAGCAACAGGGCTTATTCAAAATGGCAAACGTAATCCAGCGTTTCGCTCACGTCGATATCAAAACTTGAATTGGCTGGCACGGTAAATTTATCGCCTGCTGCGTACGCGGTCCAATTACTCTCGCCGTTAAGACGCACTTTACAAGCGCCCAAATTGATTTCCATCAATTCCGGTGCGACTGTGTTGAATGTTAAGGTGCCTGGGAAAATAACGCCTATGGTGCTGCGCGTACCATTTGGAAACATCACAGTATGGCTGACACACTTGCCATCAAAATAGATGTTGGCTTTCTTTTTAACACTGACATTGTCAAATTGTGCCATTTGCTTGAGCTCTCAAAATAATGAAAACACCATTATCGCAGAAAAGCCTCACCTATCCAAGGCGCACCGGCTTCACTTAAGCAAGTCAGCTGGATTAATGTCAGCATTAATTTGTCTTGTTTAAAACGCCTTGTTTGGCATTGGCCGGATTTTTTGAATTAAGCTGTGTTTTTATTTAGGCGAAGCATTGCGCATCGGACAGCAGTGCAGCTTGCTGATCTTTGGCAGACAGGCTGGGCAGGCCTTGCAATGGCCAGTCTATGGATAAGGCCGGGTCGTTCCACGCAATGCTGCGTTCAAATTCTGGCGCATAGTAATCGGTGGTTTTGTATAGAAATTCAGCCGAGCTGGATGTCACCAAAAAACCATGGGCAAAGCCTTCTGGCACCCACAGCATGCGCTGGTTTTCTGCTGACAATTCGATGGCCACGTGCTGGCCAAAACTGGCCGAGCTTTTGCGGATATCCAAAGCCACATCAAACACTGCGCCTTGAATCACCCTAACCAGCTTCCCCTGAGGCTGCTGCATTTGGTAATGCAAGCCACGCAATACATTTTTTGCAGAACGACTATGGTTGTCCTGAACAAAATCCAGCTCACGGCCTAGCAATTCAGAAAATTGTCGACGATTAAAGCTCTCGAAAAAAAAGCCGCGCTGGTCACCAAATACTTTGGGTTCAATGATAAGCACATCGGGAATGGCCGTTGGTATGACTTTCAAAATCGCGCCCTATCGTTCAAAAGACGCAATAAATACTGGCCGTAGGCACTTTTAGCCAAAGGCTGGGCCAACCTCTCCAATTGCTCGGCATTGATATAGCCTTTGAAGTAGGCAATTTCTTCCGGGCAACAGACTTTCAGCCCCTGCCTATGCTCTATGGTTTGAATGAAGTTACTGGCTTCGATTAAGCTTTCGTGGGTGCCGGTGTCTAGCCAAGCATAGCCTCGCCCCATGATTTCCACACTCAATTGATTCTGATCCAAATATAGCCGGTTTAAATCAGTGATTTCTAGCTCACCCCGGGCAGAAGGCTTTAAATTGGCCGCCATGTCCGCGACTTGATTGTCGTAAAAATACAAGCCCGTGACCGCATAATTACTTTTAGGTAGCGCGGGCTTTTCTTCCAAACTGGTGGCATGGCCTTGCTTATCAAAATCCACCACCCCATAGCGTTCAGGGTCTTGCACGTGGTAAGCGAAGACCGTAGCACCCACTTCACGCGACATGGCTTGATCAAGCTGCCTGTGTAAATCGTGACCGTAAAAAATATTATCACCCAACACCAATGCACTTGGATTATTAGCTATAAAATCCTTACCGATTATGAAGGCCTGCGCCAAGCCATCCGGGCTGGGTTGCACGGCGTATTGCAAATTCAAACCCCACTCACTGCCATCGCCAAGCAACTGCTCAAATCTCGGCGTATCTTGCGGGGTGGAGATAATCAATATGTCGCGTATCCCAGCTAACATCAGGGTGCTAAGTGGGTAATAGATCATGGGTTTATCGTAAATAGGCAGCAACTGCTTAGAAACCACTTTAGTCACTGGGTGCAAGCGCGTGCCTGAACCACCTGCCAAGATAATGCCTTTTCTTTGCGCCATAATCAGTTCTCTAGAGGAATTAGTCTGCCAACATTTCAGCCAACAGGCGCTTTACGCCGTCTTGCCATGGCGGCAAGCGCAAGCCAAAAGCTTGCTGCAGTTTACTGGTATTTAGCCGAGAATTCAAAGGGCGCTGCGCAGGCGTAGGAAAGTCACTACTAGGTACGGCTTTAATCGCTGTTGGCGCGACCTTAATGGCCACACCGGCTTGCCTAGCAAGCTCAATGACAAACTGTGCATAGGCATACCAAGTCGTCTCACCCGCCGCCGTTAGGTGGTACAAACCACTTAATGTAGCGTCTTGCCTAGCCATGCGTAGGGCATGCGCGGTGACATCGGCCAACAAATCCGCGCCTGTGGGGGCGCCCACTTGATCATTAATCACGCTTATGTGCTCACGCTGCTCTGCAAGCTGCAACATGGTTGTAGCGAAATTACGGCCTTTGGCAGCGTAAGCCCAACTGGTACGGAAAATCAAATGCTGGCAAGCTGAGGCAATAATTGCCTGTTCGCCAGCCAACTTACTAGCGCCGTATACACTTAAGGGCTTAGCTACATCGGTTTCTAACCATGCCAGCTTGCCACTGCCATCAAACACGTAATCGGTAGAATAATGCACCAACCAAGCGCCACTGGCTTTAGCCGCTTGCGCTAATAGCGCAACTGCTTGAGCATTTACCGCATTAGCCAGCTCAGGTTCACCCTCAGCTTTGTCCACCGCCGTGTAGGCCGCGGCGTTAACGATCACATCAGGCGCCACATCACGCAATGTTTTTGCCAGGCCAGCCAAGTCGCACAAATCCCCACAATGGTCTTGGCTGCGCGCATCCAGCGCTATCAGCTCACCTAGTGGCGCTAAGCTGCGCTGCAATTCCCAGCCCACTTGGCCGTTTTTGCCTAACAAGAGAATTTTCATCAACTTACATCTCGGCTTCATGCATTATAAAAAATGGCCACTTAAAAAACAGCCAACCCAATCAACTTAGGCCACCTAATCAAGTTGGGCCGCTGATAATACTATAAAAGCCACACACATTGCTGTATATGGCTTTAAAGCAGTTCTTGATGCATTGTGAAACACTTAAATGGGCTGGGGTCAATCCAACAAATCAATACAACCCAATATATAAGCCAATCTAAGTTTTTTAATTATAGCTCGTACCCTCAAACGTACCCAATAAAAGCAATTCCGTATCACCCCACAGCATTAACTTGATAACCCACAGTGGCTTTAATCGTCAGGCGTTGAAGCTCTGCTAGCTCTTCATCAGTTAAGCTACTCAGATCGACAGTTGGAGCGCTAGTGCTAATCGTCGCTGCTTTCTTAGCGTAGAGCCCACAGGCCCTGCCCCGAGCAAGCTCAGCGTAGATTGCAGTGTTGTAAAGCCCACGAGCTGCAGCGCGCTCACTCAGTACGCCCAATGCATCCAGGTGCGCCTCTAGCGTCACACGAGCGCTTGCTATCACTGGCGCACGTATCTCTTCAATCCTTGAGGCTACCTTGACGTTAGCCATGAGCGTCGATGACGCCTCGTGAACAGACTTAGCTAGTGTGGTTGGCCTAACATTGTAGGCGCTACGGTAGGCGTC
>JAIQBT010000013.1 GCA_020035195.1 Methylotenera sp. | reverse complement strand
CTGGCGCGATGCCACCACCCACGTTTTAACCCACACCTTGCATTACGGCATGGGCGTATTTGAAGGCGTACGCGCTTACAAAACGGACAAAGGCACGGCCATCTTTCGCCTAAAAGAACACACCGATCGCTTGTTCCGCAGCGCACATATTTTGCAAATGAAAATGCCGTACAGCAAAGAGCAGATGATGGATGCGCAAAAAGCCGCGGTAAGAGAAAACAATCTGGAATCAGCCTACATGCGCCCTATGGCGTTTTACGGTGCAGAAGCCATGGGCATTTCAGCCAAGACCTTGTCTACCCACGTGATTGTAGCGGCATGGAAATGGGGTGCCTACATGGGTCAAGACGCCTTAGACAATGGCATACGCGTTAAGACCTCGTCTTTCTCACGCCACCACGTCAACATCACCATGTGTAAAGCCAAGGCCAACGGCAACTACATGAACAGCATATTGGCGCACCAAGAAGCCGCCCTGGATGGCTACGATGAAGCCTTGTTGCTGGACGTAGACGGCTTTGTTGCAGAAGGCTCAGGCGAAAATATCTTCATCATACGCAACGGCAAAATGTACACCCCTGATCTGACCAGCGCACTAGAAGGCATCACGCGTGACACTATTTTGCAATTGGCCGCAGAAATTGGTTTAACCGTTATTGAAAAACGCATCACCCGCGATGAAGTGTACTCTGCTGACGAAGCTTTCTTTACGGGCACCGCTGCTGAAGTCACCCCTATCCGTGAATTAGACAGACGTAACATAGGCAGCGGCACCGCCGGCCCCATCACCAAGCAATTGCAAAAAATGTACTTTGATGCCGTGACCGGCAAATCCGCCAAGCATGCCGATTGGTTAACCCTGGTCTAACTGCAACCCTAGACTAAATATAAAACCTACCGCATCTACCTAACCATGCCCCAACAAAAACCCATCATTGTCTCAGCCAAAGATTTGCCACTGCATTGCCCCAGCGATGCCAGTGCCTTATGGGCATCCCACCCGCGGGTATTTTTGGATGTCGCTAACACTGGGCAGGTAGCGTGCCCATATTGCGGCACACAATACCAACTCAAAGCCGGCGAAGTGGTGGCTCACCACTAAATTGGCCAAGGTACAGGCCGATGCGAAAATTATTGATTTTGTCACCGAGTATTTCTTAAACACCGGCGTAGAAGTCTTGGTCAGTTGTGTTCAAGACCCCATCAGCAAAAAAATCCACCTTAGCCGATTGCCCCCATAGACTAGCGATCACCGCTGGCGCATTAAGCGCCGCACTGTTAGTCCAAAAACGAACGGCGCCAACTCCAGTGCCGGCCGCCAACAAATTGGTCTCGATTAAGCGATTTTTTACTTGCTTAGCCACCGCCGCCCCGGTATCCACCAAGCTCACTTGATTGCCAACCACCTCACGGATTAAGTCGCGCACAAACGGGTAATGGGTGCAGCCCAACACCACGGTGTCCGCGCCATGTGCCAATAAAGGCGCACAGAATCCTTCTATCAATGCGCGCGTTGCCGGGCTGTCGACTTCACCGCGCTCTATGCATTCAACTAAGCCTGGGCACGCTTGAGTGACCACTTCTACATTGCGGCCATAGCTTTCCAGCAAAGCGGCAAATTGGGCGCTTTGCAGCGTGCCCACTGTCGCCAATATGCCGACGACGCCGTTTTTGCTGGCTTCGGCCGCCGACTTAACGGCCGGCTCCATGCCTATAATGGGCAGGGCATAATGCTCACGCAGGGCATCAATGGCCGCCGCGGTGGCCGTGTTGCAAGCCACCACCAAGACCTTTGCGCCTTGCGCGATTAAAAAATCGGCGATAGCAAAACAACGTGCTTGTATTTCTGCTGGGGTTTTATTGCCGTAAGGCGCGTAGCGGCTGTCCGCCACGTACAACAAGCGCTCATTAGGCAGCAAGTCCTGTATGTGTTTGAGCACAGAAATGCCTCCTACCCCAGAATCGAACACCCCTATGGGATCGCTGGCGGTGGCTTTTTTGCTAGCAATGGGCTTGCTTAGATTCATGGCAGGGTTGTCATCAGTTACAATACTTACATTATAAACGATTGCAATTGCAAGCTGGCAAGGATCCGCATCATGGCAAACAGATTAAGTAAAATTTACACGCGCACTGGCGACGATGGCACCACCGGTTTGGGGGATGGCAGCCGCATCAACAAAGACAGCCTTAGGGTTGAGGCCATGGGCGATTTGGACGAGCTCAATTCCATCATAGGCATCATGTTGACCGAGACCTTACCGGAGAATCTGCTCGCCCCACTCACGCAAATTCAACACGACTTATTCAATGTGGGCGCAGAAATCTGCATACCGGGTTACGTCATCTTGCAGCAAACGCGCATTAACGATCTAGAAGACCGCATAGACGCATTAAACGAACACTTGAGCCCACTTAAAGAGTTTATCTTACCTGGTGGCAGTAAGGCTGCGGCTTACTGCCACTTGGCGCGCACCGTATGCCGTCGGGCTGAGCGCAAACTGGTGGAACTGCATAGAAATGAAAAAGTCACCGACATTTCCTTGCAATACTTAAACAGATTGTCGGATTTATTGTTCGTCATGTGCCGCAGTATTAACAAACAAGCCGGTCGGCCAGACGTGATGTGGGAAAATAAAGCCGGCTGATTTTAAGCTATAATCAGCCCATGATTAAAAAACTGCTAGACCGAATTTTTAAAAGCAAATACGCCCAATCCCTAGGGCATGCCAACAGCACCGCTCACACTAGTGCTCACCCCACCCACAAGCCCCTGCAGCGGTCAAAATTAACGGCAAAAAACTCCCACAAACACGCCGAACTACCTCACCACGGCGCCTTATGCATTACGCATAAAAGCCACAAAATAGACCGCAACTTGCTCAGCAATGCCGCCTTAAAAACCACCGAAGGCCTGCACAAATCTGGCTTTGAAGCCTACATTGTGGGTGGCGCAGTGCGCGATTTGCTGCTTAATCGCACCCCCAAAGACTTCGACGTAGCGACCAATGCCACCCCCGAGCAAGTGAACCGTATTTTTAGGCGTTCGCGGCTAATAGGCAAACGCTTTCGCTTGGTGCACGTCTTATTTGGCGACGAAACCATAGAAGTGTCGACCTTTCGCGGCAGCCACTTGGAAGCAGAAGGCGATGCCAAAGTGACTGACACCGGACGCATCATTCGGGACAACGTGTTTGGCTCCATCGTGGACGACGCCCTGCGCCGCGACTTTACCGCCAACGCCTTGTATTACAACCCGGCTAGCCAAGAAGTGTTGGATTTTCATGACGGTTATGCCGACATCAAAGCCGGCATATTGCGCATGATAGGCAAGCCAGAAACCCGCTATGCCGAAGACCCAGTGCGCATGTTGCGTGCGGTGCGCCTGTCGGCCAAATTGGGCCTAAAAATCGAAGCAAAAACCGAAGCGCCCATAGCAAAAATGGCCGACTTACTGGCAGACGTTCCACCCAGTCGCTTGTTTGATGAGATGCTTAAGCTATTTCTGTCTGGCCACGCTATGGCCAGCGTCGCGGCATTGAGGGCACAGCATTTACACCATGGCTTATTGCCCATGTTAGATGAGGTGCTAGAACAAGCCATGGGCGAACGCTTCATTACGCTGGCCTTAGAGAATACCGACGAGCGTATCCTAGCTGGCAAATCCGCCAACCCCAGCTTTTTATTTGCCAGCCTGCTCTGGCATGAAATGCTGGCGGCCTGGGAAGTGCATAAAAAAGCTGGCCATCACCTAATGCCCGCCCTGCACCTTGCCATGAGCGAAGTCATCGCCAGTCAAGCCGAAAAATTGGCCATACACAACCGTTACACCGCCACCATGAAAGAAATATGGGGCATGCAACCTCGCTTCGAGCAACGCGCCGGCAAACGCCCGTTCGCTCTCCTGACGCACCCACGCTACCGTGCCGGCTACGACTTCTTATTACTGCGCTGCGCCTCGGGCGAATTGCCCATGGAACTGGGTGAATGGTGGACCGCCTTTGCCAACGCCGACGGTGAAGCACGAACCGCCATGCTGCTGGCCGATAGCGCGCCTAAAAAGCGGCGCAGAAGAGCACGCAAAAAACCCACGGTCAGCGCCGCCGACTAAAACCGGCTTAAGCTTTTAGCAGACCCACCATGGCTAACGCTTACATCGCACTGGGCAGCAACCTTGAGCAACCCGCACAGCAAGTGCGCTTGGCCATCGCCGCCATCGCCGCCTTGCCCGATTGCCAACTCATCAAGCAATCCTCCTTGTATGAAACGGCACCGGTAGACTGCCCTGAGCTTAACGCCGCGCCTGTGCCAGACTTCATTAACGCGGTAGTGCAAGTGTCTACGCAATTAGACCCACACGCTCTATTAGCCGCCCTGCACGGCATAGAAGATGAGGCCGGCCGCCAAAGGCCTTATGTCAACGCACCGCGCGTGCTTGATTGCGATTTGCTGCTATACGATGACCTGATTATCAACGACAGCACGCTGACCTTGCCGCACCCGCGCATGCACCAGCGCGGCTTTGTTTTATTGCCATTATTTGAAATTGACCCGCATGTATCCATCCCAAATCATGGCAAAATAGCAACATTGATCGCGCAACACCCATTTACTGGTATAAAACGGCAGGCATAACTTCACATGAGTATTTTTAACAAATTTCCTTATATCGTCATTGAAGGGCCTATTGGTTGCGGCAAGACCACCTTGGCCAAAATGTTGGCCGACCAGTTTCCTGTCGATTACTTGTCTGAAAAAGCCCAAGCCAACCCATTTTTACCGCGCTTTTATCAAGACCCGCAACGCTACGCGCTGCCCACACAGCTGTTCTTTTTATTCCAGCGTGCCAACCAAATTGCCGATTTAAACCAACGCGACATGTTTGCTAGGCCCATCGTGGCGGATTTCTTTTTAGACAAAGACCCAATCTTTGCGCGCTTAAATTTAAACGACGAAGAATACGCCTTGTACCACCAGATTTACCAACACCTGCAGTTAAAAGCGCCTAAACCAGACTTGGTGATTTACTTGCAAACCCCCATAGATGCATTGATGGAGCGCATAGAATCACGCAACGTCAGCTACGAGCTGGAAATCCGCCGCGACTACATTGAAGGGCTAGCTAACGCCTACAGCGAATTCTTTCATAACTACAACACCTCACCGGTGTTGATGGTCAACAACGAAAAACTCAACATCCTAAACAACCCAGGCGCCTTGGATTTATTGCTGTCGCGTATCTTGCAGATTAAAGGGCAGCGCGAATTCTTTAATCCGAACTTTGATTAAACCTGAAGGCCAGTCAAGCATGCCATTGAACGCACTGGAAAAATTAGCGGCTAGCGGTGAAAAAATCGCCATGCTGACTTGCTACGACGCCACATTTGCCAAACTCATGGAAGTGGCCGGTGTAGATTTGCTGTTGGTTGGTGACTCACTAGGCATGGTCTTGCAAGGGGCAGAAAACACCCTCAACGTCAGCATGCACCACATGACTTACCACACCAAAAGCGTGGCCGCAGGGGCACCCAACACCGTGATCATGGCAGACATGCCGCTAGGCAGTTACGAACACGATGACGAAGCGGCCTACAAAAATGCCGAATGGCTCATTCGCTCTGGCGCCCACATCATTAAAATTGAAGGCGGCGGCAGCAAAGTCAAAACCGCCCGTTATTTAATCGAACGTGGCATCCCCGTCTGTGCGCATTTAGGCTTTACCCCGCAATCGGTCAACCAATTAGGTGGCTATAAAATTCAAGGCAAAACCGATGAAAGTGCGGCCAAAATTATGGCCGACGCCATCGCCATGAGCGAGGCCGGTGTTAGCTTCATAGTCTTGGAAATGGTGCCGGCCGCTTTGGCCAAAAAAATCAGCGCCCGCATGGCCACCCCCACCATAGGCATAGGCGCAGGCGTCGATTGCGGCGGCCAAGTCTTGGTCATTCAAGATTTGCTAGGCATATACAGCGGGGTGGCCGGCAAAGCCCCCAGTGACTTCAAAGTGCCACGCTTCGTTAAAAACTTCTTGGCCGACACCAACAGCATAGAAACCGCCATTCGCAACTACGTGCAGGCCGTCAAACAAAAAACCTTTCCGGCCGCCGAACACAGTTACTGATGCAGACCATACATACTATCGTCGATTTAAGGCTGGCCTTGCAGGGCCAACATTCGGTCGCCTTGGTGCCCACCATGGGCAATTTGCATGCCGGCCACCTGGACTTAGTTAAACTAGCTAAACAACAGGCACCATGCGTGGTGGTCAGCATTTTTGTTAATCCGCTGCAGTTTGGCGCTAACGAAGACTTGGTCAACTACCCGCGCACCTTGGCAGCCGATTGCGAAAAACTCCAAGCGGCAGGCGCCAGCATGGTGTTTATCCCCACGGTAGCAGAAATGTACCCAGACTTTGATGGGCAAGCGCTTAATCAAAGCATCACCGTGCAATTGCCCGCGATGGCCGACGACTTATGCGGTGCCAGCCGCCCTGGCCATTTTGCTGGCATGGCCACCGTGGTGCTAAAACTGTTCAATGCCGTCATGCCGCAATTCGCGGTATTCGGCAAAAAAGACTACCAGCAATTGTTTGTCCTCCAACAAATGGTTAAACAATTTAATTTACCGATAGCCATTATCGCCGCCGAAACGGTGCGTGAGCCTAGCGGACTGGCCATGAGTTCGCGTAACGGCTATTTAAGCCAAGCAGAAAAATCCCAAGCCAGCCAATTGCATGCGGAGTTGCAAGCGCTGTGCGAAAAAATTAAAGGCCAAGGGCCTAAGCTGGATTTTTTAGCTTTGGAAAAAGAAACCGTGCTTAAGCTAGAAAGCCAAGGCTGGCATGTCGATTACGTGGCCATACGCACGGCCAGCCAATTAAAACCAGCGCTGGTCCATGATAGCGATTTGGTTGTTTTGGCCGCGGCCAAATTAGGCACAACTCGCCTCATTGATAACGTCAGCCTAAAGCTTTAAGTTAGGCGGATTTGCGGCCGCGGGTTTTTCACCCACCACGCCGTCATAGATTTCCCATTGGAACAGTGGCTTATAAAGACTATAATGCTTTCCCTTTTACAGATAAACTAACCCGTATGCAAAGAACCATGCTCAAATCTAAATTGCACCGCGTGCATGTGACGCACAGCGAACTCGATTACGAAGGCAGCTGCGCAATCGACGAAGCCTTGCTGGATGCGGCGGACATTAGAGAATACGAACAAATCCATATCTACAACATCACCAATGGCGAGCGCTTTAGCACCTACGCCATTCGTGCTGAGCGCAATTCCGGCATCATTTCTGTGAACGGTGCCGCTGCACACAAGGCCGCGCCGCAAGACCTGATCATCATTGCTAGCTATGCCGATTACCAAGCCATAGAGTTAGAAAATTTCGCGCCAAAATTGGTCTACGTAGACCAGAATAACCGCATTTCATCACAACGTAACGCCATTCCCGTACAGGCCGCTTAATGACAACCAACATAGACCCCAACAAATCCGACGCCAATTATTTAGAGGGCTTAAAGCTCGCTGTTGTCGATGCCATTGAAGACATCAAAGGCTTTGACATTACCGTCATGGACGTGCGCAAACTCACTTCCATGACCAGCTACATGATCGTGGCCAGCGCTACATCCAGCCGTCAGGCGAAAGCGATTGCGGACAACATCCGTGAGAAAATCAAAGAAAAGGGCTACCCTATCCGGGGTACCGAAGGTGAAAAAGAGGGTGAATGGGTGTTGGTTGATTTGAACGACATCGTTGCCCACATCATGGTGCCTACCACACGCGCCTACTACAACCTGGAACAACTTTGGGGCGAGGCAGAAACGCGTCGCGGCCACATCAAAGCCGATCACGGCGCAGCCTAAAACCACCAAGCTGGCATTAGCGCTATGGGGATCTGGCAGTGAAATTGCGCATCATCTCCGTGGGCCACAAAATGCCTGCATGGGTAGAGACCGCCTGCCAGGAATACGCCAAGCGCATGCCGCGTGAGCTCAGCTTAGACATCATCGAAATTAAGCCGGAAAAACGCGCCGCCGGCAACAGCACAGAAAACATCCAACTGATAGAAGCCAAGCGCATCCTAGACGCAGTCGGCAAAGACTATTGCGTGGCGCTAGACGAACGCGGGGCGGAAGTCACCACCTTGCAACTGGCGGACAAGCTGCGCGATTGGCAAAGCCATGGCCGCGATGTGGCGCTGGTCATAGGCGGTGCAGACGGTTTGCACACCAGCGTCAAACAAAAAGCCGATTGGCTGTGGGGCCTATCCAAACTGACCCTGCCACATGCCATGGTGCGTGTGCTATTGGCCGAGCAACTTTACCGTGCCCACTCGGTCATTAGCAATCATCCCTACCACCGCGAGTAAGCATGGCCACCAATTCGTACGAAAAAGCCTTGGTTTGGTTTAGGCGCGACCTGCGTGACTACGACCATGCTGCCCTCTATCACGCCCTAAATGCAGCCAGCCAAGTCTATTGCGTGTTCGTATTTGACACCGACATTCTTGACCAACTCAAGAACAAAGCCGACCGCCGCGTTGACTTTATATGGCATGCCTTAAGCGAACTCAAAACCGCGTTGCAAAGCCACGGCGGCGATTTAATCGTCATGCACGGACGCGCCACGCAAATCATCCCGAAACTGGCGGAAAAACTGCAAGTGCAAGCGGTGTTTAGCAACCGCGATTACGAACCGGCCACCATACAGCGCGATGCCGAGGTGGCCAGCCAACTGCTGGAAAAATCCACCGCTTTTCATCAATACAAAGACCAGGTCATTTTTGAAAAAGACCAGTTGCTGACCTTGGCCGGCAAGCCTTACGGCGTGTTCACGCCCTACAAAAATACCTGGCTAAAAACTGTACAAGAAACTGACTTGCAGCCTTACCTAATCGATGGACTGTTAAAAAACTTAGCGCCCGCCATCGACAGCAACCCGCTGCCCAGCTTAGCTAGCCTGGGGTTTACAGACACCAAGCTGGCGCAATTGGGCGTTAAAACAGGCATGCAAGGTGGCTTGGCCTTGTTTGACGACTTCAAAAATCGCATGGTCCATTACCAAGAGGCACGCAATTTTCCGGCCGTAAAAGGCGCGTCCTACTTGTCTGTGCATTTGCGTTTTGGCACCGTGTCGATACGTCACTTGGCCCGCACCGCAATGCAAGCCGCCAACGCCGGCGCGCAAACCTGGTTGAACGAGCTGATATGGCGGGATTTTTACGTGCAAATCTTGCACCACCACCCGCAACTGGCCTCAGGCCAGGCTTACAAAGCCGAATTGCAACACTTGGCCTTCAGCAACGATGAAGCCCTTTTCGCTGCTTGGTGCCAAGGCCGTACCGGTTACCCCTTGGTCGACGCGGCCATGCGTCAACTCAACAGCACGGGCTTTATGCACAACCGCTTACGCATGATCGTCGCCAGCTTCTTGGTCAAGGATTTGCTGGTAGATTGGCGTTGGGGTGAGCGTTATTTTGCTAACAATCTGATTGATTTTGACTTCAGTGCCAACAACGGCGGCTGGCAATGGGCTGCCAGCACAGGCTGCGATGCCCAACCTTGGTTTAGAATTTTCAACCCCGTCACGCAAAGCGAACGCTTTGACCAAGCCGGCAAATTCATACGCCGCTACGTGCCCGAGTTAGCCGCCTGCAATGAGCAAGAGATCCATGCGCCCTGGGTAATTGGCAACGCTCGTTTACAAGCGCTTAATTTAAACCTAGGGGTAGATTACCCAATGCCTGTGGTCGACCATGCCACACAAAGGGGCTTGGCGCTAGCGCTCTATAAAAATAGCTAAACCCACTATCTGGGAGATGCCAGCACGGGGGAGCTGCGAACCGCTGTCTAACAAAAAACCGGTAGAAAAAGTGAGCCGCTAGCATTGCTTACGCAGCCAAAACCTGGGTAAGAATACAACAAGCCTGTGGTAAAAAAGCCAAAAAGCTAGACAACCCAGACCTGCTCGGTTAAAGTAATAGCAGTTAAAAACGATGACTTTCTCAGCTTGATAGTTAAGCAAGCCGTCTTGAGAAGCAGTCTCGATTAAAGGTAGCTAAGATGCAAATAGATACGATGCAAACTAAAATGATGGCCTTGGGTAAAACAATGATTCTGCTAGCAAGCTTAGCTTTGCTATCGTCTTGTGCCACACAAGCCAATAAAGACCCGCTAGAAGGCATGAACCGCGGCATCTACAAATTCAATGATGTGACCGACAAAGCCTTAATCAAACCGGTGGCTTCCCTTTACCAAACCATCACGCCTACTCCAATTCGCAAGGGCATCAACAATTTCTACGATAACTTGACCTCGCTCACCACGATATTTAATGATTTATTGCAATTTAAATTCTCCCAAGCCATGACGGATGCTGGTCGTTTTGTCATTAACAGCACAGTAGGTATTGCCGGCTTCATCGATGTGGCCAGCATGGACAACGTGCCTAAACACAAAGAAGACTTCGGTCAAACCCTGGGCCATTGGGGCGTAAGCGATGGCGCTTACTTGGTATTGCCGATCTTAGGCCCATCAAGCTTGCGTGACACCACAGGTTTGGTATTTGATTTAGCGACCACGGACCCGATAGCCTACGCGCATAGAAAAGGCGACGTGCGCTTGCACAACCAATTGCGCGTGGGTCAATTGATAGACAAACGCACTGAACTGCTAACGGCAACCGATTTGATTGATGAAGCGTCTTTGGATCCTTACGCGTTCACGCGTGACGCCTACTTGCAACGACGCGCCAGTTTGGTACAAGACGGCCTAGTACCAGAAGAATTCATTAAAGACGACGAATAAACCAACCGGCCTGCGGCCAAGTCACTTACTCGCAGGCCACCGTCATACGCTCGATTAAAATTGAGCCCACCTGTTTCGATCCTTGCACCAAAACATCAGAACCGATACCGACTATGCTTTTTAGCATGTCGCTCATATTGCTAGCGATGGTGATTTCTTCGACGGCATGCACGATGACGCCGTTTTCTACCCAAAAGCCGGCTGCACCCCTGGAGTAATCGCCGGTCACCGGATTAACACCACTGCCCAATAACTCGGTGACCAATAAACCGGTTCCCATCTGCTTAAGCATGCCGGCAAAATCATTAGTGCCGGATTGCACCAACAAGTTGTGATTTCCGCCGGCATTGCCGGTACTTTGCATGCCCAATTTACGCGCGGAATAACTGCCCAGGACATAGCCCTGCAGCACCCCGTCTTGGACCAAGTGTCGGGGCTGGGTCGCCACGCCTTCACTATCAAACGGGCTGCTGGCCAAGCCTTTTTCCAAGTGCGGGTTTTCTACGATAGTCAGCAATGGGCTAGCAATTTGCGTCCCCAAACTATCCAACAGAAAAGACGATTGACGGTACAAGCTGCCACCTGAAATGGCGCTAATCAACGTGCCTATCAGGCCGCTGGCCAAGGGGGCTTCAAACAACACCGGCACCTGACAAGTGCTAATTTTTTTCGAATGCAAACGGCGTAGTGCACGCTCACCAGCAATGCGCCCTATGTCGGTCACGGACTGCAAATCATTGGCGGCTCTGGCCGTGCTGTACCAGTAATCGCGTTGCATGCTGCCGTCCGCTTCGGCGATGACAGAGCAACTGATGCCATGCCGCGAACTGGGGTAGCCACCAGTAAATCCATGGCTGTTGCTGTAGGCAAAATAGCCTTCACCGGTAGAAACGCTGGCCCCTTCGGAATTAGAGATGCTTTTATCCACGCCCATGGCAGCCGCTTCGCAGTCTTTTGCAAGCGTGATGGCCTGATCCACGCTGATGTCCCAAGGGTGGTGTAAATGCAAATCCGGCACGCTGCGTGCCATCAAATCGGCATCGGCCAAACCGCAATAGGCATCTTTAGCCGTGTACTTAGCGATATTGCACGCAGCAGCCACGGTGTCTTGCAAGGCGACCAAGCTCAAATCCGAGCTGCTGGCATGGCCTTTTTGTTGGCCGAAAAATACCGTGACCGACATGCCTTTGTCGCGGTTATATTCTATGTTTTCCACTTCATTTAAGCGCACCGAGACATTCTGCCCCATGCTCAGACTGACTTCGGCTTCGGCGGCACTGGCGCCCTGATTTTTTGCAAGCTTAAGCACGTCTTGCGACATTTGCTTAATTTCATCCAAACTGTAACTGAACCCTAAATTGGCCATGGTGCTTCCGTGATGATGTAAGCTCGTTTGAGCTCAGGTGCAGGTCAAAATCCGACCCAGTAAAAATGCTAAAAACAGCAAGGCTGTTATAATACCGCAACATGAAACCCAAAAAGACAAACACCGGCACTGATTTTAGCTACGACGCTAACCTGGCTTCAAAATTAAATGCCGACGAACCCATCAGCAAGACCCAGCTTAAAGCCGAGGCCGATGATCAACAGACCTTGGGCGTGCGCTTAACCGAATTGCCTAAAGACAAATTGCTTAAACTAGACCTGCCCGATGCCGTTGTCACCGCCGTTTTAGACAGCAAGAAAATTACTGCCAACGGCGCCATACGCCGGCATAAACAGTACTTAGGCCGACTCATGCGCGACATAGACAATGCGCCTATTTTAGAGCAATTGGCCCGCTGGGACGGCAAGCACAGCGCAGAAAATGCCTACTTCCACGGCCTAGAGCGCTGGCGTGACCGCATCATCAATGAGGCTTCGGCTTTGTCCGAATTCATTGCGCTATACCCACTCACCGACATACAACAATTGCGCACCTTGGCGCGCAATGCGCAAAAAGAATTGGCTGCCAGCAAACCGCCAAAAAGCAGCCGTGAAATTTTTAAACTGCTGCGCGAAGTGACCCAAGGCTCACAAGAAAACAGCGACGCCGATGACGATGATCAAGCGACTAACAACCTAAGCTAAGCCAATAGCGAATTCACCATGGAAAATACCGTCAGCATCTTGCACGCCAAAGAACTGCTCTTATTACTGGGGCTTATTTTAGGCGTAGGCACCGCCACCGGCTTTTTGGCTCGCTTGTTAAAAATACCGGATGTGGTCTTGTTTTTATTCGCCGGCATGGCGTTAGGTAGCGCTGGGCTAGGCGTCATAGACGTAAAGGTGGATTCCACCTTAAATCAATTGCTGCTCATTTTTGGTTCTTGCTACATCTTGTTTGACGGTGGCGCCAGCGTACGCTTAAGCGTACTCAAAGGCGTGTGGCCTACCCTGCTTTCCTTATCCACCTTGGGCGTCTTGATTAGCGCTGCGGTGACCGCCGTGGCCGCGCAATACTTGCTTAACCTGCCCTTCATCTTCGCCTTGTTGTTAGGTGCAGTGATAGCCTCCACCGATCCAGCCACCTTGGTGCCGGTATTCCGCCAAGTTAAAGTGCGCGCTAAAGTGGCTCAAACCGTGATGAGCGAATCGGCTTTTAACGACGCCATGGGCGCCATTCTGACCTTTGCCGTCCTGGGCGTCGCCATGTCAGGCGCCGCGTTTTCCTTAGGCGACAACCTCAGCGCACTCTTATACCAATCCCTGCTCGGCATCCTAGGTGGCGGCGTATTGGGTTACTTGGCAGCCTTACTGATCGCCCATGAAAAACTTAGCTTTCTAGCCGAATACGCGCCCGTAGTGACGCTGATGGCCGTGGCCGCCGCTTACCTAGGCGTAGACAACCTGCATGCCAGCGGCTTTATGGCGGTGTTTGTGTTTGGCATGGTGCTGGGCAATAAAGACTTGCTGGGCTTAAGCATGCCGGCCGAGGAAGCCAGCAAATTAGATGACTTTATACTGAGCACCTCGCTCATGATGCGAATTTTCATTTTCGTCTTACTAGGCTCGCAAGTGAACTTTGCCCTGTTGCAGCAGTATTTTTGGGGCGCGCTGGGCATAGTACTGGTCTTTATGCTAGTGGCCAGACCTATGGTGGTTTTCCTATGCGCACTGCCCAACCGCCAGGCTAATTGGACCTTGAAGGAATTGTTGTTTATGTGCTGGACAAGAGAAACCGGGGTCATCCCTGGCGCCTTGGCCGGCATGCTAGTGGGCATGAAAGTGCCCTACAGCGACATCATCGCCGCGGTCACCTTCATGGCCATTTTACTGACGATAGTGTTGCAAGCCACCACCACCAAGTGGCTGGCGCAGAAACTCAATTTACTTGAGGATTAATGCCTAACTGGCTGACTAAGGGCGTGCATTCAAAGCCACGTTGGTTTTAACCAATTCGCCATTGTGTTGCAATTCCATGCTCACGGTTTGGCCGGCGTAACGTTTTACCGCGGCAAACAAATCGTCCGGTTTATTCAGCGTAAGTTCGCCCATTTTTAACAAGCTGTCACCTTTAACGATATTGGCTTTGGCTGCCGGCGATGCTTTAATCACCGCCAGGATTTTCAAGCCCGGTTCCGCTTGCGCCTTTTCGCTTTCATCGCTCGCCACTTTCACCAACTTGATGACATGCACACCCAACAATGGCATCGGCAATTTAGCCCAGTAACTGGCGTAATAGTTGTAGACCGTCGGCTCTTCCACCAAGTCTTTTTCATCGATTTCGCCACCGGTTTTAGCTGCTTGCTTAATCAATTCAAATTTACTGCTACCGGTTTTAGCCGAGCCGTATTTGCGGTAAACCAATACCGTATCGGCCTTGATGCTTTTACCAAACTGCAAAGCCCCATCCACGGACGCGTCGGTGCCCGTAAAGCCGGTGGAACCCATCATGTCGTAACCGTCTTCCAACATGCTGATGTTGTCGTCTTCCTTATGGTTGCTTAACAACATTTTTGTGTCGGGGTTGGCGCTCAAAGACTTCAGTTGGCTGGTATTTTGTGCCTTATAGTTTTTGGCATAAGGGTTGGCGTCGGCCGCCATTAGCTGACTACACAGCAACAGCGTGCCCGCACTTAATAAGGCAAACAGCATGAATGCTTGCTTGCTAAACACGGCCGATTTGGCGGTGGAGGGAGTCACTGAATGAGGTGCTTGGGTGCGCATGTAAACGTCCTTTAATGTGGGTAATGGTATGATTAAGCCTTAAAGCTAACCTACTGACAAACACATGACAAAAGAATTCATTAAAATTGGTTTAGTTTCCATCAGCGACCGTGCCAGCCAAGGTGTGTACCAAGATTTAGGCCTACCGGCGTTGCAAACCTGGCTGGAATCTGCGGTCATTACCCCCATTACTTTTGCCACCCGTTTAATCGCCGATGAGCAGGCCGTCATTGAATCCACCTTAAAGGATTTGGTGGATGAGCAAGGCTGCCATTTAGTCTTAACCACAGGCGGCACCGGCCCGGCCTTACGCGACGTCACGCCCGAGGCCACTTTGGCCGTGGCCGACAGGATAATGCCAGGCTTTGGCGAACAAATGCGCCAAATAAGCCTTAATTTTGTGCCCACCGCCATACTGTCTAGGCAAGTCGCGGTCATACGCAAGCAGTGCCTCATCATCAATTTACCCGGTCAACCCAAAGCCATAGCGCAAACCTTAGCCGGCTTGAAAGACGCGTCTGGCCAACAAGCCGTGCACGGCATTTTTGCCGCCGTGCCTTACTGCTTAGACCTGATAGGCGCGCCCTACCTGAGCACCAACGAAGCGGTGGTGACGGCGTTTAGACCAAAATCCGCCAGCAAAGGAACGGCATAAAGCCATGTCTGAATTCGATCTTATCCGCCAGCATTTCACGCGCACCACCCGGTATACCGAGCTGGGCATAGGCGACGATGCCGCCTTGATACGCGTTGGCGCCAATATGGAACTGGCCATCTCGGCGGACATGCTGGTGGCTGGCACGCACTTTTTTGCCGACGCCGATCCCTATCAATTGGGCTGGAAATCGCTAGCGGTTAACCTGTCCGACATGGCCGCCATGGGTGCACAACCGAGATGGGCCACCTTAGCCATCGCCTTGCCGGCTGCCAACCCGGCTTGGCTGACTGAATTTTCCCGTGGGTTTTTTGCCTGCGCGGATCGCTTTGTCGTCGATTTAATTGGCGGTGACACCACGCGAGGCCCACTCACCATCAGCGTGCAAATCATGGGCGAGGTGCCCAACGGACTTGCCATTAAACGCAGTGGCGCGCAGCTTGGCGACCAAATATGGTTGTCTGGCCCATTGGGCTATGCCGCGTTAGCGCTGGCTCACTTACAAGCCAAAATCAAGCTCGATGCCGACACCTTTGCCCAGTGCGCCAGTGCCCTGCACGCCCCCCAACCACGCGTCGCTTTAGGTCTGGCATTGCGTGGCATAGCCACCAGCGCCATTGATATTTCCGACGGTTTGCTTGCCGATTTAGGCCACGTTTTAAGCGCCTCCAACTTGGGCGCCAAGCTGCATTTAAATCAGCTGCCGCAAGCCAGCCATTGGCCCATGGCAAGCAGCTTAAAGCCCGCCGAACAACTGAAATTGCTCTTGGCCGGTGGCGACGATTACGAGCTGTGCTTTAGTGCCCCAGCAGCAGCCCACGGCCGCATCAGCCAACTTGGCTCAACCCTTGGATTGCCGCTGTTGTGTGTGGGTGAAATGGTCGCGGAGCGCGGCTTAGCTGTGCACGGGCTGGCGGGTGAAATGCTAGACATTAAGGAGGCCGGCTTTGACCACTTCAAATAAACCCGGCGGCATTCGGCCGCCCAGCTTGCAACTGCTGTTGCAACACCCCGCCCACTTCTTTGCCTTAGGCATGGGCAGTGGCTTGTCGCCCAAAGCGCCCGGCACCTTCGGCAGCTTAGTTGGCCTGCCCTTGTTTTGGCTAATCTCGCCCTATGGCCTAGCGTGGCAATGGCTCATCATTGCGCTGTTATTTGTGTTTGGGATTTACGTTTGCGATGTCACCGGCAAAGCACTGGGTGTAGCTGACCACGGCAGCATCGTCTGGGATGAAATTGTTGCCATGATGTTGGTGTTAACGGTCACCCCCAACCAATGGCCATGGACAGTGCTGGCCTTTTTGCTGTTTCGCTTATTTGATATTTGGAAGCCCTACCCCATACGCCAATGTGACGCAAAAATGAAACACGGCTTAGGCGTAATGTTCGACGACTTACTCGCCGCAGGTTACGCCATGCTGGTTTTACTGGGCTTGCAGTGGATTTGACGGCCAATCAAGCGGCATTAACCGCACTGGCCGAGCAACTTGGCGCAGCGCTCTTAGCTCGCGGCCTTAGCTTGAGCCTGGCCGAATCCTGTACCGGCGGTTTGTGCGCCGAAATCCTCACCCGTGTGCCCGGCAGCTCGGCTTGGTTTGACTGCGCCATCGTCAGCTACAGCAACGCGGCTAAAATTAAGCTGCTACATGTCCCTAGCGACACCATCAACAGCAAAGGCGCGGTCAGCGAAGCAACAGCCTTGGCCATGGCCAAGGGCGCGTTGGCCATCAGCGGCAGCCATTTAAGCGCTGCCGTCACTGGCATTGCTGGCCCCGGCGGCGGCACCGGCGCCAAACCGGTGGGCACGGTTTGCTTTGCTTGGGTGGGGCAAAATCAAGCGCCGATTAGCACGACGGCGCACTTTACTGGCAGCCGCCAAGAAATTCGCCAGCAATCGGCAAAAACCCTAATTGAAGGGCTGATTGCACTTACTTTACGCCTTGATTTATGAAATAATTACAGGCTGTTAAACGCAATCAAAATCACATAAAACTCAGAGGCAAAACACCATGGATGACAACAAAAGCAAAGCACTTGCCGCCGCATTAGCGCAGATTGAAAAGCAATTTGGCAAAGGCTCCATCATGCGCATGGGTGATGGCAGCATAGGCGAAGACGTCCAATCGGTTTCCACCGGCTCATTGGGCCTGGACATTGCCTTAGGCATAGGCGGCTTACCGCGCGGCCGTGTGGTGGAAATTTACGGCCCAGAATCCTCAGGTAAAACTACGCTCACTTTATCCGTCATAGCGCAAATGCAAAAAATCGGCGGCGTGGCGGCCTTTATCGATGCAGAGCACGCATTGGACCCACAATACGCGGCCAAATTAGGCGTAAATGTGCCGGAATTACTAATTTCACAACCGGACACCGGCGAGCAAGCCCTAGAAATTGTCGACATGTTGGTGCGATCCGGCTCGGTAGACATTGTGGTGATCGACTCGGTCGCTGCCCTAACCCCACGCGCGGAAATTGAAGGTGAAATGGGTGACTCGCACATGGGCTTGCAAGCCCGCTTGATGAGCCAAGCCTTGCGTAAATTAACCGGCAACATTAAACGCACCAACACCTTGGTGATTTTCATTAACCAAATCCGCATGAAGATAGGCGTGATGTTTGGTAACCCAGAAACCACCACCGGCGGTAACGCCCTTAAATTTTACGCCTCCGTGCGTTTAGACATACGCCGCACTGGTGCCATCAAAAAAGGTGACGAAGTCATCGGTTCCGAAACCCGCGTTAAAGTCATTAAAAACAAAGTGGCCCCGCCATTCAAGCAAGCGGAATTCGACATCCTGTATGGCGAAGGCATCTCGCGCGAAGGTGAAATCATTGAGTTGGGCGTGAACGCCAAATTCGTCGAAAAAGCCGGTGCATGGTACAGCTACAACGGTGAAAAAATTGGTCAAGGCAAAGACAACTCGCGTGATTTCTTGAAAGCCAACCCAGCCATCGCCAATGAAATTGACGCAAAAATTCGCGCCAACATGAAAGAGATCGCCGAAGCCTTGCCAGCCGTTCGTGCGGAAACTGAAGAAGACTAAAGCGACAGCAGTCAGCGGGGCCAACCATAGCGTATCAAGCAAAAAGTTTGCGCCAGCGCGCCTTGGATTACTTAGGTAAGCGCGAGTATTCTTACGTCGAATTGGCGCAAAAATTAAAAGCCTACGCCGAAGAAAACGATGACATTCCGGCCATCCTGGATGACTTCAAAAAGCGTGGTTGGTTAAGCGATGTCCGATTTACCGAGCAATTGGTGCATGCCAGAAAAGTGCGTTACGGCAGCGCCAAAGTGGCCAACGAGTTGCGCGAAAAAGGCATAGATGAAAACCTCATTGCCAGCGCGGTGGAAGAAATAAAAGCCCACGAACTGGAGTACGCCAAGGCAGTGTGCCTTAAGAAATACCACGGCGCACCAAGTAGTCGGGAAGAATGGGCCAAGCAGGCCCGATTTTTACAAAGCCGCGGCTTTAGCTTTGACGTGATTAAAAAAGTATTGAACAGCATCACCAATGACGAGTCAGCCAGCTAGTCTGGTTTTTTACAAAAAAGACGCAGTAATACAGCAAAAAAACTATGACGATTAAACTCAGCAGCACGCCCAGTAGCAACGAAATTCGTTCCGCCTTTCTGGCCTTCTTTGTAGAAAAAGGCCATCAGGTGGTGGCTTCCAGCTCGCTGGTGCCGCACGGCGATCCAACCCTACTGTTCACCAACGCGGGCATGAACCAATTCAAAGACGTGTTCCTAGGCTTTGATAAACGCAGCTATACGCGCGCCACCACCAGCCAAAAATGCGTACGCGCCGGCGGCAAACACAACGACTTAGAAAATGTAGGTTACACCGCGCGCCACCATACCTTCTTTGAAATGTTGGGCAACTTCAGCTTTGGCGATTACTTCAAAAAAGAAGCCATCAGCTACGCCTGGGAATTGCTCACCGTGGTATTTAAATTACCTAAAGACAAACTCACCGTCACCGTTTACGCTGAAGACGACGAATCCTACGGCATTTGGTTAAACGACATAGGCATCCCCGCGGAGCGCATCATACGCATAGGCGACAACAAAGGTGCACGCTACGCCTCCGACAACTTCTGGATGATGGGTGACACCGGCCCCTGCGGTCCCTGCACCGAGATTTTCTACGACCACGGCGATCACCATTTTGGTGGCCCACCGGGCAGCCCAGACGAAGACGGCGACCGCTACATCGAGATTTGGAACAACGTGTTCATGCAATACAACCGCGACGAAGCCGGTGTCATGCATTTATTGCCCAAACCCAGCGTCGATACCGGCATGGGCTTGGAACGCTTGTCTGCGGTCTTGCAACACGTGCATGCCAATTACGAAATCGATTTATTCCAAGGCTTAATCGCGTCAGCAGCCAAAGCGACTAAGACGGCCGACCTCAACAGCCCCAGCTTGAAAGTATTGGCCGACCACATCCGCGCCTGCGCCTTCTTGATTGCTGATGGCGTGATCCCAGGCAACGAAGGCCGCGGCTACGTGTTGCGCCGCATCATACGGCGCGCCATACGCCACGGTTATAAATTAGGCGCACGCAGCGCTTTCTTCCACAGCTTGGTGGCAGATTTGGTCAAAGAAATGGGCGATGCTTACCCCGAGCTCAAAGCCGAACAAGCGCGCATTACCAGCACGCTCAAACTGGAAGAAGACCGTTTCTTTGAAACCATAGAAAACGGCATGGAAATTTTAGAGACGGAATTGGCCAGCATGGCTAAGTCTGCCAACAGCACCTTTAACGGTGACTTGGCCTTTAAACTGCACGACACCTTTGGTTTCCCACTGGACTTAACCGCCGACATTTGCCGTGAACGCCAAGTCGCGGTTGACAGTGCCGCCTTTGACGCCGCCATGAGCCGTCAAAAAGAACAAGCGCGTTCAGCCGGTAAATTTAAAATGGCCGCCAACTTAGATTACAGCGGCGCCAATTCTGAATTCAAAGGTTACAGCACGCTAGACACACAAGCCAAGGTGTTAGCACTGTACAAAGACGGCAGCGCCGTGCCGCAATTAAGCGAAGGTGAACAAGGCGTGGTGGTCTTAGACAGCACGCCCTTCTATGCCGAATCGGGCGGTCAAGTGGGCGACACCGGTGTACTTAAAAGTGACAATGGCATTTTTGCCGTGGAAGACACGCAGAAAATTCAAGCCGCGGTATTTGGCCACCACGGCGTATTAAAAACCGGCACGCTGAACCTCGGTGACAGCTTAAAAGCCACGGTCGATTTAAACGCCCGCAGCGACATTGCACGCAACCACTCGGCCACGCATTTGATGCACAAAGCATTGCGTGAAGTCCTGGGTGGCCACGTGCAACAAAAAGGCTCACTGGTGGACGCCGACAAAACCCGCTTCGACTTTGTGCACAACGCCCCCATGACGGACAGCGAAATGGCCCAAGTGGAAGCCTTGGTGAATGCCGAAATTTTAGCCAATGCTGCTTGCCAAGCACGCGTCATGGACATAGAGTCCGCGCAAAAAACCGGCGCCATGATGCTATTCGGTGAGAAATACGGCGACGAAGTGCGCGTGCTAGACATCGGCAGCTCTCGCGAATTATGCGGCGGCACCCACGTGAACCGCACCGGCGACATCGGCTTATTTAAAATCACCGGCGAATCAGGCGTGGCAGCCGGCATCAGGCGCGTGGAGGCCACCACCGGTCATGGCGCCCTACGCTTAATCAACGGCCAGCAAGCCCTGATCGCGCAATTGGCCCACGAACTCAAAGCGCCAAGCAGTGACGTGGCGAACAAAGTCGCGCAATTGAGTGAGCACGCCAAAATGCTGGAAAAAGAATTGGCCAGATTGAAATCCAAATTGGCCGCCAGCCAAGGCGACGATT
>JAIQBT010000017.1 GCA_020035195.1 Methylotenera sp. | reverse complement strand
CGGCGCCGATAGAGTGCTGGCACCTGCGGCTAAGCCGGCTGATTACAGCAATACGGCAGCGCTAGGCCGGGTGCTTTACACCGATTATTTGCTGGCTTTTGAATTGGCTTCCGTGGTGCTCTTGGTAGCCATTGTTGCGGCCATTGCATTGACCTTAAGAAGCCGCAAAGAAAGCAAGCCTACCTATGCTAACAAGCAAGTCAGCGTAAAAAAAGCCGACCGCCTGCGTATTGTGAAAATGGACGCCGTGCTCGAGCCTGAACCCGATTCTGCTGCAATCACTGAGGAGAAAAAATAATGGTCGGTTTATCCCATTACCTTATTCTTGGTGCTTTGCTGTTTGCCATCAGCGTGGTCGGCATATTTTTGAACCGTAAAAACGTGATTATTTTATTGATGACCATCGAGCTCATGCTGCTCGCGGTTAACCTAAACTTTATCGCTTTTTCGCATTACATGAATGACATCGCCGGCCAGGTGTTCGTGTTTTTTATATTGACCGTAGCGGCCGCAGAGTCGGCCATAGGCCTGGCTATCTTAGTGGTGCTGTTTAGAAACCTAAGCACCATCAACGTTGACGATCTAGATAGCTTAAAAGGGTAAGTTCAGAATGACCATGCAACAGATTTACTTAGCGATACCTCTGTTACCCCTGCTGGCCGCCGCGCTGGTTGGCTTGTTTGCTAAGCGTATGCCTAGATCAGCTGCCCATGTATTAACTATATTGGGTGTGGGCTTGTCGTTTGCCTTGTCGGTGCTTGTGCTTAATGATGTCATGCACAGTGCACCGTATAACGAAACAGTCTACTCGTGGCTTAAAACCGGCAATTTCAGCTTTGAAATTGGGTTTTTGATTGATAATTTATCGGCCATGATGATGGTGGTGGTCACCTTTGTCTCCTTGATGGTGCACATATACACCGTGGGCTACATGGCAGAAGACCCTGGCTATGCGCGCTTCTTCAGTTACATTTCCTTGTTTACTTTTGCCATGCTGATGTTGGTGATGAGCAATAATTTCATGCAGTTGTTTTTTGGCTGGGAAGCGGTGGGCTTGGTTTCTTATTTGCTCATTGGTTTTTGGTACACACGGCCAACGGCTATCTATGCCAATCTGAAAGCCTTTTTGGTTAATCGTGTCGGCGACTTTGGCTTCCTATTAGGTATAGCTTTGATTTTATTCCATTTCGGCAGCTTGGATTACGCATCGGTATTCTCGGTAGCCCCACAAATGGCCGATGTGCAAATTAATTTACTGGGCGCAAGCTCATGGTCTCTCATGACCGTTATCTGCATCTTGCTATTCATAGGCGCGATGGGTAAGTCTGCGCAAGTCCCCTTGCACGTTTGGTTGCCAGACTCCATGGAGGGTCCTACGCCCATCTCCGCATTGATCCATGCCGCCACCATGGTGACCGCAGGTATTTTTATGGTGGCCAGAATGTCGCCTTTATTTGAGTTGTCATCCACGGCGCTATCCTTCGTCATCATCATAGGCAGTATCACGGCCTTATTCATGGGCTTCCTGGGCATCATTCAAAATGACATTAAACGGGTGGTGGCATACTCCACGCTATCCCAATTGGGTTACATGACCGTAGCCTTAGGCGCATCCGCATACTCCGTGGCCATCTTTCATTTAATGACGCATGCCTTCTTTAAAGCCTTGCTGTTCCTAGGCGCGGGCGCGGTCATCATGGGCATGCACCACGACCAAGACATACGCAATATGGGCAACCTGAAAAAATACCTGCCCGTCACCTGGATCACTTCATTAATTGGTTCTTTGGCCTTAATCGGCACACCGTTTTTTGCCGGTTTTTATTCCAAAGACAGCATCATAGAGGCAGTGCATGCATCGACCATCACTGGCAGCGGCTTCGCCTACTTTGCTGTGGTGGCTGGGGTGTTTGTCACGGCTTTTTACAGTTTCCGTATGTATTTCTTGGTGTTTCATGGCAAGGAAAAATGGCGTGCGCATAAACACGATGCACACCACGATGATCATGATCACCCTCATGGCCTAGCTTCCACGGACGACCCGCATGAACCCGGTTGGGTCATCAAGTTGCCATTGATCTTACTGGCTATCCCGTCCATGTTGATAGGCTATATAGCCATAGATCCTATGCTCTATGGCGATTTCTTTAAGGGCGTGATCTATGTCGATTATGCCGCGCACCCGGCCATGCAAGAGATGACTCACCATTGGCACAGCACATTGCACAATGCCAGCGGCATGGCGCTGCATGGCTTACTCAGCCTGCCCTTTGCATTGGCTGCTGCTGGCGTACTGCTGGCCTGGTTTTTCTACACACAACGGCCAGACATTCCAGCCATGCTGCAAAGTAAACTGGGATTCATCAACCAAATTTTAGAAAACAAGTACGGATTTGATGCCTTTAACGACAAAGTGTTTGCAGCCGGTTCACGCATGCTGGGCACCAAGTTGTGGCAAATTGGGGACGTCGCCATCATCGACGGCGCCATGGTCAATGGCACGGCCAATTTGATTGCTAAGGCGGCTTCCGTGGTGCGTAAATTACAAACGGGGCTGATTTACCACTACGCATTTGCCATGATCATCGGCGTTTTCTTGATGCTTACTTTTTTTACTAAAGTTTAAAAAATGCAAAATTATTTCTTCCATCATTTATTGAGTTTTGCTATCTGGCTACCTGTCTTGGCTGGGGTGGTGGTGCTAGCCACCGCCAACGAAGAAAAGCCAAATACCACCCGTTGGCTAGCCTTGCTAGGCGGCTTGTTAAGCTTTTTAGTGACCATTCCGCTGTATACCCAATTTAATTTTGCCGATGGTGGCTGGCAATTTCAAGAGGGCTTTAGTTGGATACCGGCGTTTAGCATCAATTACCACTTAGGGGCTGACGGCTTAGCCGTGCCGCTCATATTGCTCACCAGTTTCACCACCTTGATTGTTATTATTTCCGCCTGGGAAGTGATACAGCAGCGTGTCGCGCAATACATGGCATGCTTTCTGATTATGAGCGGCTTGATGATAGGTGTATTCAGCGCCTTGGATGCCATACTGTATTACGTGTTTTGGGAAGCGATGCTCATTCCTATGTTCTTGGTGATAGGAATATGGGGCGGACCAAACCGTGTGTATGCCACGATTAAATTCTTCCTCTACACCTTGCTAGGCTCACTCCTGATGTTGGTGGCCTTTATCTACTTGTACCTCAATACTGGCAGCTTTGAAATTGCCGATTTCTACCGTTTTCCTATGCCATTGCAAGTGCAGGTCTTGGTGTTCTTGGCTTTCTTTGTCGCCTTCGCGGTTAAAATTCCCATGTGGCCTGTCCACACCTGGTTGCCGGATGCGCACGTGGAAGCGCCAGCCGGTGGTTCGGTGGTGTTGGCGGCTATTGCACTTAAATTAGGTGGTTACAGCTTTCTGCGTTTTGCCATGCCGATTGCCCCGGATGCCGCCCACCATTTAAGCGGCTACATGATCGCCTTGTCTTTAATTGCGATTGTTTACATTGCACTGGTGGCCTTGGTGCAAAAAGATATGAAAAAACTGATTGCGTATTCCTCTATCTCGCACATGGGCTTCGTTACCCTGGGCTTTTTTTTGTTTAACAGCATAGGCTTGGAAGGTGCCATCGTGCAGATGTTGTCACACGGGTTTATATCGGCGGCCATGTTCCTGTGTGTGGGTGTGTTGTATGACCGTGTGCACAGTCGGCAAATTGAGTCCTACGGTGGGGTGGCTAACACCATGCCGGTGTTCGCTGCCTTTGCTGTGTTCTTTGCCATGGCCAACACCGGTTTGCCGGGCACATCGGGTTTTGTTGGCGAATTTATGGTGATCTTGGGTGCCGTGCAAATTAACTTTTGGTACGCTTTCCTAGCAGCATTAACCCTAATATTTGGTGCTGCGTATTCCTTGTGGATGGTCAAACGCGTGTTTTATGGCGTGGTAGCCAACGATAAAGTGGCCGCCTTAAGCGACCTCAATAAACGAGAATTTTTCATCCTGGCCGTATTAGCTATTTTGGTATTGGCGCTTGGGGTTTACCCGCAAATGGTCACCGACATGACCAATGCCACGGTCACGGAACTTCTTACTCATTTCGCACAAAGCAAGCTGCCTGCCAGCCTGCCAGCAGGTTTATAAGTCATGGAAACGATACATTACGATCTCATTGCCGCCTTGCCAGAACTGATTGTTTTGAGCATGGCCATGGTGATTTTATTAACGGATTTATTCATAGTGCCAGCCAAACGCATGGTGATTTATGCCATGGCCCAAGTGACGCTTCTTCTGGCCGCTTACTTTACCTTTAGCAGTCACGTGCCTAGCGTTAGCTATGCGTTTACCGGCGCCTTTGTCGATGATGCCATGTCTGATGTGCTTAAGTTAATGATGTATTTAGGCACCTCGTTCATCTTTGTTTACAGCAGGCAGTATTTGCAAGATCGCGGCATGTTCCGAGGTGAATTTTATGCCTTGGTGCTGTTTTCCTTGCTGGGCATGATGGTCATGGTGTCTGGACAAAGTTTGCTCACCCTCTACGTGGGTCTAGAATTGCTATCATTGAGTCTGTATGCATTGGTGGCCATGGACAGGGATAACGCCAAAGCCACCGAGGCCGCCATGAAGTATTTTGTTTTAGGTGCGCTGGCCTCAGGCATGTTGCTGTATGGCATGAGCATGGTATACGGCATGACAGGCAGCTTAAATCTAGCTGAAATCAATATGGCATTAACAGCCGGCAACAAAATCCATGCCGTGCTGATATTAGGCTTGGTTTTTATTGTTGCTGGCTTGGCCTTTAAATTAGGTGCCGTGCCGTTCCAGATGTGGGTGCCAGACGTCTATGAAGGATCGCCAACCGCGGTCACCATGCTCATTAGCTCGGTGCCAAAATTAGCGGCGTTTGCTTTTGTGATTCGGGTATTGGTTCAGGCTTTGCCAACCTTGGCAGTCGATTGGCAGCAAATGCTTATGATTATGGCGGTCCTGTCCATACTCATCGGTAACATCACGGCCATTGCACAAACCAATCTGAAACGCATGTTGGCGTACTCGACCATTTCTCACATCGGTTTTGTCTTGTACGGCTTGATGAGCGTGAGCATGAATGGCTTTATATTTGCCTTGTTTTACGTGGTCAGCTACGTACTGATGACACTGGCCGGTTTTGGCATTATTTTATTGCTGTCCCGCCCAGGCTTTGAAGCCGATAAATTAGACGATTTGAAGGGCTTAAATCAACGCAGCCCATGGCACGCCTTTTTAATGCTGATTGTCATGTTTAGCATGGCCGGCGTTCCACCCACCTTGGGTTTCTACGCTAAGTTTAGCGTGCTGCAAGCGGTCTTGGCGGCGGGTCATGTCTGGTTGGTGGTGTTTGCGGTGTTGATGGCGGTGATAGGTGCATTTTATTACTTACGCGTCATCAAGCTGATGTATTTTGATGCGCCGTTGGACACGCACGCCATCACGGCGCCCTTGGACGCGCGCATCGTGTTGGGTTTCAATGCCTTGGCTTTACTGGCGATAGGCCTGATGCCAGAAAAGCTCATTGAAATCTGCATCTACACGATTACCAGCAGTTTAAGTTAGCCGCACACGCCTAGAGTGTTATCCATGATGACCACTGAGGAGGATCTAACAGAGCAGTGCATCAGCTCTGAAACCATCAGCACAGGCGGTATGTTGACACTCAAATGCGACCAAGTTCGCCTACCCAATGGCCGCAGCAGTCAGCGCGAATACGTCGTTCATCCAGGCGCATCCGTGGTGGTGGCCTTGCTACCGAACGGTCGTGTGGTATTGGAAAAGCAATACCGTTATCCCTTGCATCAAGTTTTCATAGAGTTGCCTGCTGGCAAAATTGATGCAGCAGAAGCGCCCTTGCTGACCGCGCAACGTGAGCTTTTAGAAGAAACCGGCTACAGCGCGCAGCAGTGGATTTCCCTTGGCCAACAGCACCCATGCATAGGCTATTCCGACGAAGTGATTTACATGTATTTAGCGCTGGATTTGACGGCAGGCTTGCACCGGCGTGACGAGGACGAGTCGCTGGAAGTGTTCGATCTCAGTTTGGACGATTGCTTGCTATTAATAGAACAAGGGGGCATCAGCGATGGGAAAACCATGCTGGCCTTGCTGATGGCAAAAAGCTATTTGGCCCAGCATCCTGATGTATTGCCGTCAAATTAAGTAGGCTAGGGCTTGGCTAAAATCCTTATCGTTGGTTGTGGCGACTTGGGGCTAAGCATCGCTAGGCTTCTGTCAGAGCAGCATGCAGTTTATGGTCTGAAGCGCCAAGCCATCCCAAGCATAGCCAATTTAACTATGTTGCAAGGTGACGTCACGGTGGCGTCCAGTCTTAAAGCCCTGCGCACACTGCATCCTGAGTTCATTATCTATTGCGTGGCGGCTGATGCACAAACC
>JAIQBT010000050.1 GCA_020035195.1 Methylotenera sp. | reverse complement strand
GCCTATGCGCACGCGTTTTAAGCCAACCACGTGCAAGCCGACCATTTCACACATGCGACGAATTTGCCGTTTTTTGCCTTCGCGTAAGACGAAGCGCAATTGGTCTTCATTTTGCCAACTGACTTTTGCAGGTTTAAGTTTTTCGCCGTCCAAGCTCAAGCCAAAGTTAAGGCGTTGCATGTCGGCATCGCTTAATTCGCCTTCCACCCGCACCAAGTATTCTTTCTCTACCGTGGAATCTTCCCCGATTAAATGGCGCGCCACACGGCCATCCTGAGTAAGCACTAACATACCAGTAGAGTCAATGTCTAAGCGACCTGCTGGCGCCAGCCCGGTTAAGAATCGGCGTTGAAATTCTTTGCGGTGTTGCGGGTTAACATTGGGATCATCCAGCCATTCGTTATCCGGGTGCACCAAGACGATGGCCGGTTCATATTCGTCCTCGGCTTGACCACTGACGTAGCCGACCGGTTTGTGCAGAATAATGGTGACGGATTCGCTTTGCACTTCGTGTGCGTAACTGCTGATAATGATTTCGGCATCGGGGTTAATGCGCGTGCCTAAGGTATCAATAATTTCGCCGTCCACCATGACCCAACTGTTGGCTATCCACTCATCGGCTTCGCGGCGCGAACAAATGCCACGCTCGGCCATGACTTTAGACAGACGCGGCAAGTCGGTGCTGATGGCGGTGGATTTGTAGGCGGCTTTGGCGGCGGCCCCGTATTGGGGTGTGGCCAGGCTGTCGTAGCCGTCCCTGACTTTGCCACCGCGGCGTGGCGCTTGGCGGTATTGCGGTTCATTTTTATCCGGGCGTGGTGCCGTGCGGGTGTCTACCCCCGCCGGTTTTGCTGGCTTGGGCGTGACGGGCGCATCCTCGCTGTAAGGGCTCCCGTGCGCTTTGCCATCAAAACGGTGATTGCGTTGCGTCTGTTTTTCTGGGGCAATCGCTGAAGGCTGTTCTGGGCGCGGGGCGCTAACTTTAGTCGCCGACACGGAGCGATCGCGCGCTGCATTGTCACCCCGACGTAGCGGTGCCTTGCTGGCTTTAGGCTGGCTGTCGTCGGTTTTTTTGTTGAGTTTTAGGGTAGTCAAAATAGTCTGCTGTGGTTGATTTTATGCAGCCTATTTTAACAAAATAAACGGGCTCACTAAAAATTATTAATTCCAGCCCCTGTGTTGATTGGCCTGAAAGCCTAGATCTTTTGATACACCTCGCTGCCCTTTTTGACAAACTCGATGGATTTTTCTTGCATGCCTTTTTGCAAGGCTTCTTTTTCATCTATGCCCAATTTGTCCGCGTAATCGCGCACGTCTTGGGTAATTTTCATGGAACAGAAATGCGGGCCGCACATGGAGCAGAAATGCGCTTGTTTGGCGCCGTCTTGCGGCAGCGTTTCGTCGTGAAATTCCTTGGCTTTTTCTGGATCCAGGCCTAGATTAAATTGGTCGTCCCAACGGAATTCAAAACGTGCTTTGGATAAGGCATTGTCACGAATTTGTGCGCCCGGGTGGCCTTTGGCTAAGTCGGCGGCATGCGCGGCAATTTTGTAGGTGATGATGCCCACGCGCACGTCTTCTTTGTCCGGCAAGCCTAAATGCTCTTTAGGAGTGACGTAGCACAGCATGGCGCAGCCGTACCAACCTATCATGGCAGCACCTATGCCTGAGGTGATGTGGTCGTAGCCCGGCGCGATGTCTGTGGTTAATGGGCCTAAGGTATAGAACGGGGCTTCGCCACAATGCTCTAATTGCAAGTCCATGTTCTCTTTAATCAAGTGCATGGGCACGTGGCCTGGGCCTTCTATCATGCATTGCACGTCGTGTTTCCAAGCAATTTGCGTGAGCTCACCCAAGGTTTTAAGTTCGGCAAATTGCGCTTCGTCGTTGGCGTCGTAAATAGAGCCGGGACGTAAGCCATCGCCTAAACTGAAGGCCACGTCGTACTGCTTCATGATTTCGCAAATGTCTTCAAAGTGTTCGTACAAAAAGCTTTCTTTGTGGTGGGCCAAACACCATTTTGCCATGATGGAGCCGCCGCGTGACACGATGCCTGTCATGCGTTTTGCTGTCATTGGGATGTAAGCCAAGCGCACGCCGGCATGGATGGTGAAGTAATCCACGCCTTGTTCGGCTTGTTCAATTAAGGTGTCGCGGAAAATTTCCCAGGTTAAGTCTTCGGCTTTGCCGTTTACTTTTTCTAAGGCTTGGTAGATAGGCACGGTACCAATAGGCACGGGTGAGTTACGAATGATCCACTCGCGGGTTTCATGGATGTTTTTGCCGGTGGACAAATCCATCACGGTGTCGCCGCCCCAGCGCGTACCCCAAACCATTTTTTCCACTTCTTCTGAGATGGACGAACCCAAGGCTGAGTTACCGATGTTGGCGTTAATTTTTACCAAGAAGTTGCGGCCTATGATCATGGGCTCGATTTCTGGGTGGTTGATGTTAACCGGGATAATGGCACGGCCAAGCGCCACTTCGCTGCGGACAAATTCTGGCGTGATAACTTTGGGGATGTTGGCGCCAAAGTTATGGCCTTTGTGTTGCGTTTGCAAAAGCTCGCTCATATTTTCGCGGCGTTGATTTTCGCGTATGGCGATGTATTCCATTTCTGGGGTGATGATGCCTTTGCGGGCGTAATGCATTTGGCTAACGTTCATGCCATTTTTGGCGCGGCGCGGTAGGCGCAATAAATTAAAACGCATTTCAGCCAATTCTGGATCGGTTTTGCGTGCCTGGCCAAATGTTGAGCTAGGGCCGTCTAATTGCTCGGTGTCGTTGCGTTCTTCTATCCATGTTGCGCGTAAGGCTGGCAAGCCATTGCGTATGTCTATGCTAATGCTGGGGTCGGTATAAGGGCCGCTGGTGTCATAGACCATGACGGGTGGGTTTTTTTCTGCACCAAACATGGACGGTGTATCGCTTAAGCTGATCTCGCGAAACGGGACTTGTAGGTCTGGGCGTGATCCTTGCACATACACTTTACGCGAATTGGCAAAAGGCACGGTGGTGGCCGAGTCGATTTCTGCCGTGCCGCTATCGAATTTAGTGAGGGTTTTTTGTAGGTTTTTATCGGTGGCGTTCATGGTGCGTTCCTATTATTTAATCAACATAGAAAAGCCGCCTATGCGCACCCAATTTATTTGCCGGGCTAACATTGCATGCTTTCCTACGGCGGCATGACCCGCGTCAGGTTCAAAGGGTGTTTCTCACTAATTCAGGCTATGCGTGCATGGCTTAGAACTAGACCCCTAGCAATAGACGAAAATTACGCTAAAACGGCAGTAAAAGCAAGTTTTATGGCTGACTAAAGTGCATGACTAATACCCGGCATGGCCAGACTACTTTGCTATAATGGGACCACTTTTAAGCGCCGCCAGCTTGGCAGCAAAGCCTAACGAGTTATCCGATTTGTTTAAATTAAAACGACCTTACTTGCCCTGGCATTTTTGGCTGTGGCACCTTGTTTTGCCTTTGCTGGCAGGGGCACTGCTGGCGTTTGCCTACCCGCAAACTGGCTTAGATAAGCTTTTGATTGCGCCATTTTACGATGGGCAAAGGCTTAGCTTTCCTTTAAAAAACCATGCGGGCTTGGAGGCGGTGATGCACCAAGGCCTGAAATACTTGATGGTAGCCATCAGTTTGCTGGCCTTGAGTTTGTGGGCGCTGGGTTTAAAGTCGACTTTGAAGAGGGCTTCTAATAATCACTTTGCTCGCTTATCAGCATGGCTGGAGACCCAGCACCAACCCTTGTTGTGGCTGTTTGTTGGCATGCTGCTCACCACAGGCGCGGTGGCTTTGTTAAAGCACAGCAGCATACACGACTGCCCATGGAATTTACTCGAATACGGCGGCACGCAGCCTTACATCGCTTTGTTTGCTAGCTTGCCGGTTGGCGTGCAAGCCGGCCATTGTTTTCCGGGTGGCCATGCCAGTGGCGGCTTTGCTTTGTTTGCGCTGTATTTTGCTTTTAGAGACAGTCACCCTAGGCTAGCGAAATGGGGCTGGCTCATGGCGCTACTGTTTGGCGGCATCATGGGCTACACGCAGATGATGCGGGGTGCGCATTTCATGTCGCATAATTTATGGACCGCATGGCTAGTGTGGATGTTATTGCTGCTGCAATACCTCATTTGGCCACCGCAAGCCAAACGTCCAGCCGCCAAGCCTGCTCTTGAGCCCTCGCCTAAACCCAAATCAAGCCAGCCCTTGCTAAGAAATACTTGGCCATTGCTGGGGCTGCTTGTGGTCAGTGCCTTGTCCATTTGGTTGTGCTTACGGCTGCTGTTGTGGCTGAGTGTGTCCTGGGGTCTAGGCTACAACCCCTTGTCGCTAGGCGAGGGGTTGGCCATGTTGGGTTTGGGGCTTTGGTTTGATCTTAACGCCTTGTGTTATGCGCTGCTGCCTTTGCTGCTGCTGTCGCTATTGTTGCCCAATCGCGTGCGGCAACACGCAGGGGCTAGGCAAGCGCGTCGACTATTGGCTGGGCTGTTCATTTTTTTGCTGCTGTTTACGGCCGTGGCCGAGTTTGTGTTTTGGCAAGAATTCAGCACGCGTTTTAACTTCATCGCGGTGGATTATTTAATTTACACCAAAGAAGTCATAGGCAATATACGCCAATCCTACCCTGTGCCCTGGCTCTTGTTTGGCATAGCCTTGTTGGCCAGCGGGCTGTTGTGGGCGGCCAGTAAAAAAATACGCTTGGCCAATGGCATGCGGACTGCTAAACAAAAATTCGTCGTCTTGCTGTGTGCCATAGGTTTGCCTTTACTCAGTGCGCAATTGGCCAATGTCGACCAAATGGAATTTAGTCGCAACGCCTATGCCAACGAATTGGCCGGCAACGGTTGGTTTAGTTTTGCCGCCGCGGCTAGGCGTAATGAATTGGACTACGACACATTTTATAAAACGCTGGACGACGCTGAAGCCAGACAAATTTTGCAGGCCTTGCATGCCGAGCGCCAACCAGTTGGCGGCAGGGCTAGCCAACAGGCTATGCCTAGTCATCCCTTCAGTCGGCGACCCAAGAACGTGGTGTTGATTTCGGTGGAAAGTTTGTCGGCAGACTATTTGGGGGTGTACGGCAACCGGCAAAATTTAACGCCCCAGTTGGATGCCTTGGCGGCAGACAGCGTGCAGTTTGATCGGGTGTTTGCTACCGGCACGCGTACGGTACGGGGCTTGGATGCCTTGTCTATAGGCATCCCACCGATTCCTGGGCAGGCCGTGGTGCACAGACCCAACAGCGATCATTTGGCTGGCATAGGCCAACTCTTGCGCGCCCGTGACTATGCGACATACTTTATATACGGAGGCTACGGTGCATTCGATAACATGAATCGGTATTTTGCCAGTAACGATTACACCGTGGTGGACCGCACTGATTTTGATGAAAAAACCGTGCAGTCGGAAAACATTTGGGGGGTGGACGACGAGAGCTTATTTATTAATGCCACGCGCATTTTGGATGCGCAGTTTAAAACCCAGCAGCCGTTTTTTGCCCACATCATGACCACCAGCAATCACCGGCCTTACACCTTTCCGGTCGGTAAAATCGATTTAGCCCCCGGCAGCAGGGAGGCCGCGGTCAAATACAGCGATTACGCCATCGGTCAGTTTATTGCGCTAGCCAAAACCAAGCCTTGGTTTAAGGACACTTTGTTCGTGATTGTGGCCGACCACTGCGCGGCGGTGGCGGGTAAAACAAAATTGCCGGTCGCCAAATACCACATCCCTTTATTTTTCTACGCGCCTGCTTTGTTGCCTGCGCGCCATTACACGCGCGTAGCCAGTCAAATAGACATCGTGCCTACCCTGTTGGATGCTTTGGGTGAGCCTGACGCGGCGTATTTTTACGGACAATCCTTATTCCAAGCCGAGCGTGAAGCATGGCCGGAACGGGCTTTCATTAGCAATTACCAGTCCTTGGGCTATTTAAAAAATGGCACGCTGACGGTGCTTACGCCCAAGCGCCGGGTAGAGGCCTACCAAGTGGATGCGAAAACCTTGGACTCCACACCTGTTATGCCAAGCCAAAGTTTGCTTGAGGAAGCCGTGGCTTATTACCAAACGGCCAGCCGTGCTTATAAAAGCGGGGCCTTAAAAATAGTGCCTAGAAAAGAACAATAATGCCAGTGCAATTGCCGTTTATACCCTAGCGTCCTGCGCTATAATATGGCTAACATTTTAGGAAGCATGACCCATGATACAGACGCAAAGCAGTCGATTTAACAGCGCTAACGATGCTGCTAGATTCAACATGATAGAGCAGCAAATTCGCACTTGGGAAGTACTTGATCCGGTGGTGCTGGATTTGTTTAATGCCGTGCCACGCGAACAGTTTGTCGCCGAATCGCAACAAGGCTTAGCGTTTGCCGACATCGAGTTGCCCATAGGCCATGGCCAATGCATGCTTTCACCCAAAATTGAAGGCCGCATTTTGCAGGCACTGCAGGTTAAGAAAACCGATAAGGTCTTGCTAGTGGGCACCGGCAGTGGTTATTTAACCGCCTTGTTGGCCAAGCAAGCGGCGCACGTGTATTCCGTTGAAATCCTGCCTGAACTGTCCGCACAAGCCGCCACGCGCTTAAAACAACAAAACATACACAACGTCAGCTTGATCGTGGCCGATGCCGTTAACGGTTATGCCGCAGAAGCCCTGTACGATGTCATTGTCTTCAGTGGTGCGCTGAATCAATACCCACTGGCGGTTGAACAAATGCTTAAAATAGGCGGTCGTATGTTTGTAGTGCACGGTGATTTGCCTAGTATGCATGCCACCTTAAGCCAGCGGATTACCGACGGTGTGTGCCGCCAAGAAATTTTATTTGAAACCTGCTTGCCCCTGTTAGCGCATGCGCCTGTTGCGAGTCAATTTGAATTTTAAGCCCACTATGTTGCAAAAATATAGCCTGCTACTGCTCGCATTGTTGACGGCCATGCCCGCTCACGCGGCTGACAATGCCAGCTTGCAAGCGCAGCCATTGAGATTGCTTGATGTCTATCAGCAAGCCTTAGCGCACGATGCCACCTTGGCTTCGGCCTTAACGGCCAACCGCGCCGCGCAAGAAATCATCGAGCAGGGCAAGGCCCTGTATCGACCCACGGTCAATTTCAATGCCGACACCAATACGCTTCAGTCGAACATTCACTACCTTGGTACGCCAGGCAACAATAAATCCAGTTTTGACAACTACCGCTATGGCGTGGATGCCCGCCAGCCCATTTTCCGTAAACAAAATTTGATACAGATAGAGCAAGCGGCCACGCAAGTTAGGCAGGCGGATAAGCAGCTTAATTTGGCGCAACAAGCGCTGATGTTGCGTACCACGCAAGCCTACTTTGACGTGTTGATGGCGCAAGATAAAATCGAACTCATCGGCGCACAAAAACAAGCCATCGCCAGCCAGTTAGCCCAAGCGCAAGCCAATTTTGATTTGGGTAGCGCCACCATCACCGATGCCAACGAAGCCCAAGCCCGCTTCGATTTAACCGTGGCGCAAGAAATCGCTGCGGTCAACGAATACGCGATTGCTAAACACACCGTGCAAGCCATCACCGGGCAATTGCCGCAACGGTTAGCCAGCATCAAACCTCAGCTCAAGCCTAATGACTTGGGCCAAAGCATGGCCGCCTGGCAAGAGTTGGCCTTGCTCAATAATCTCAATATACAAATTCAGCAAGACGCCGCCAAGCTAGCGGAGCAAGAGATTGCCCGTAATCAAGCGGGCCATTTGCCGACCTTGGATGCGGTGGCCAGTTACACCGATTCTTATGCCAATGGCAGCGTATCACGCTTTGGCACCGGCAACGAATTGCAAGTCGGCAGCATAGGCTTGCAATTGCAAATCCCGCTCTACGAGGGCGGTGCCACCAGCTCACGGGTACGCCAAGCGGTATTGAATAAACAGAAAGCCCAAGACGATTTGGAGTTGGTTCGCCGCCAGACCGAGCTCGATACCCAGCGTGCCTACCTGAATCTAAGCAGCAGCATCGCCCAATTAAAAGCCTTGGACCAAGCCGTCATCAGTAGCCAAAGCCAATTGGATGCCACGCAGTTGGGCTATCAAGTGGGCGTGCGCACCAGCGTGGATGTCTTGAATGCGCAGCAGCAGTTATACAGTGCCAAGCGCGATGCCTTGCAAGCCCGCTACAATTATTTGTCCAACATCATCCGTTTGAAAGCCGCTGCTGGCGTCGTGGCCTCGGCAGATTTAGTAGACATCAATCAACAGTTGGAATAAGCGCATGCGGCCTAATTTATTAACAGTGGACTTAAGTCAGTTGCTCATCGTTGATGTGCAAACCCGATTAATCGATGTGATGCCGCCAGAGGCTGTGAGCGCTTGCATTAAAAATACCGGCATCTTGGCGCAAGCCGCCGTGCTGTTGTCTGTGCCGATTATTTTGACCGAACAGTACCCTAAAGGCTTAGGCCATACGCCAGCCGAATTATTAGAACAGCTTGCTGGCGTGATTCCTGTCGAGAAAACTGCTTTTTCCTGTGTGGCGGAAGCCAAAGTGAAGCGTCAATTGAGCCGTGACCGCTCGCAAATTGTGTTGGCCGGCATGGAAGCACACATCTGCATACTGCAAACGGCCATGGATTTAATGGCAGCGGGTAAACAGGTCTGCGTTGCGGAAGACGCCATTATTTCACGCCAGCCTGCCAACAAGGCGAATGCCATTGCTAGAATGCGTGAGGCCGGTTGCATGATTAGCAACACTGAATCCATCGTGTTTGAATGGTTGGGCAAAGCCGAAGGCGATGCCTTCAAAACCATCAGCAAGCTTATACGCTAGGCCCAACAAAATCGGCGATCATCGCCATCGTAGCCACGCTGGCACCTTGCCCAGCTTCACACAAGGCCAAGCCTAGTCCACCCATGGCTAATCGTTTTTCCGGCGCCGCCATCAGTGCTTGCAAGGCGAGGCTTATTTCCTGGGCGTTGTTTACCCGCCAAGCAGCACATTGCGCAACGGCCGTGGCGGAAACCTCGGCGAAGTTATAGGTGTGCGGACCAAGCAGCACTGGTTTGCCCACACGCATCGCTTCAATTAGGTTTTGCCCACCAAAAGGCAGCAGGCTACCACCGATGAAACACACATCGGCACTGGCGTAATACGCCATCATCTCCCCCATGCTATCGCCCAAGATAATTTGCGTACGGCTGGCAACGGCTAGCTTGAGTGCCGAGCGCTTTTCGTAAGCCAGACCGCGTTTTATTAGTAGGGCTTCTACCTCAGCAAAGCGGTGCGGGTGGCGTGGCACGATCACGGTGAGCAAGTCGGTAATCGAACTCTCAGTCAGCGCATCCAACAGCAGGGCTTCTTCGCCGTCGCGGGTGCTGGCCGCTAAAAATACCGGCCGCTGTTCGCCGAACAAGCGCCTTAAGTGCTTGCCCTCTGCTTCGGTCTCGCTAGGCAGCGTGGCATCAAATTTTAAATTCCCCAGGGTAAGCACACGCGTGGCGCCCAATTTTTTAAAGCGTGCGGCATCTTCCTCGCTTTGTGCAGCAATCAGCTGCAAGCTCTGCAGCCCATCCCTAAGCAATTGACCTAATTTGGCGTAGCCGGCAGCGGATTTTTCTGACAGCCTGGCGTTGGCTAACACCACGGGAATGTTCGCTTGGTGGCAACGGGCCAGCAAATTAAACCACAGCTCGGTTTCCAGCAGCACGCCTAAGCAGGGTTGAAAGTGGTTTAGAAAACGCCGCACGGCAAAAGGCAGGTCATAGGCTAAGTAAGCGCGTTGCACGCGATTGCCAAACAGTTTTTCGCTGGTAGCGTGCCCGGTCGGCGTGCCGTGGGTGAGCAATAGTGTGCGCGCAGGGTACGCTGCTAGTAATGCATTAATCAGCGGGGCGGCGGCACGCGTCTCGCCTACGGACACGCAATGCAGCCATATAACGGCTTGCTGGCGTGGTTGACTGTAAAAGCCAAAACGCTCACGCCAATGGCTTCGGTAAGCCGGATCTTTGATGCAACGTAGGCAGAGCTTGGCCGCCAGCAAAGGCAGCAGCAAATACAGTAAGAGGGAATAAAGAAAACGCGGCATGGGCCATTTTCTCACAAAATGCTTGGCCTGGTTTTAGTCAGGCTTGGGGAAGCATAAACCAACTATTTTGGCTATAAATTTATTTATATTTATTTTTTATTAATAATGATAAGCAATTGATTCCTTGCTATCGCGCTATGCAAATACCGGCGCCATTTGCAAAAAAATACACCAAAATGGTGCAAAAATAGCAGGCAAAAGTAGGGTTGACGCACACAAAATAAAGGCATAAATTGCTGTTCCAGACACAACATATTGTGCTTTCACCCAATATCGTTGTCACATATAAAAGTTTTTAATTAAAAATCACGGGCTTAGCGTAGAAAACTGTTTTCTTACGCTAAGCTTGCCGTTTAGGGAGAGGCATCCATGCTCAAAGCAGTTGAATCAGCAAGCACATCACAGGCAAATTCAGAAAAAGAAATTCCCATGCAGCCTGTGTCGCTGGACATCTGGGATAAAAAATATCGCCTAAAAACCAAATCCGGTGAGCACGTGGACGCCGATATGGACGCCTCCTACGCTCGCGTGGCGCGCGCTTTAGCCGATGTTGAAACGACCGATGAAAAACGTGCCGAGTGGCACGAGAAGTTTTTATGGGCCTTGCGTCGTGGCGCTATTCCTGCCGGTCGCATTACCTCCAATGCCGGTGCTTTAGAGCACAAGCCAGCTACCTCCACCATCAATTGCACGGTGTCAGGCGTGATCACCGACAGTATGGACGACATTTTAGGCAAGGTGCACGAAGCCGGCCTAACCCTAAAAGCGGGTTGTGGTATAGGCTATGAATTTTCTACCTTACGTCCAAAAGGCGCGTTCGTGGCCGGTGCCGGTGCTTACACCAGCGGCCCATTGTCCTTCATGGATATCTACGACAAAATGTGCTTCACGGTTTCAAGTGCCGGCGGCCGTCGTGGTGCGCAAATGGCCACCTTTGATATTTCCCACCCGGACGTGACCGATTTCATTAAGGCTAAGCGAGAGAATGGCCGTTTGCGTCAATTTAATCTGTCTTGCTTGATTACCAAAGAATTCATGGAAGCCGTGAAAGCCGATGCAGAATGGAAATTGGCTTTCCCGGTCACCGAAAAAGAAGCCATCGTGGATGGTTTAAATGTGAACGATATTGCTCAAGTGGTGTGGCGCGAGTGGCCAGTGAAAGGTAAATACCTAACCAAGGCTGACGGAGTGGATGCCGGTAAAGTGGCTTGCCGCGTTTACAAAACCATCAAGGCGCGCCGCTTGTGGGATGTCATCATGTCCAGCACCTACGACTTTGCTGAGCCGGGTTTTATTTTGATCGATCGCGTGAATGAAATGAACAACAACTGGTTCTGCGAAAACATCCGCACCACCAACCCATGCGGTGAGCAACCCTTGCCACCTTATGGCGCCTGCTTGTTGGGTTCAGTCAATTTAACCCGTTTTGTTAAGCACCCGTTCACGGATCAAGCGTTTTTTGATTGGAAAGAATACCGTGACGTGGTGGCAATTTTCACCCGCATGTTGGATAACGTGGTTGAAATTAACGGCTTGCCCTTGCAAGAGCAGCGCGATGAAATTATGCGTAAACGTCGCCATGGCATGGGCTATTTAGGCTTGGGTTCCAGCTTAACCATGATGAAAATGAAGTACGGCGAAGAAGATTCACTCAAATTCACCGATGAAGTAACGCGCGTGATGGCCGAAGAAGGCTGGAACGTTGGCGTGCAATTGGCCACGGAAAAAGGCGCAGCGCCCATCATGGAAGAGAAGTTTGAAGTGACGGCCGACATGCTAGCCAAACGCCCAGAAATGGCCGCGGATGGCATTAAAGTGGGCAGCAAAATTGCCGGTAAAGTGTTGTTAGGCAAATACAGTCGCTACATGCAACAGTTTCCTGAAGGCTTGCGCAATCAAATTGCCAGCAAAGGTGCACGCTTCACTCACCACAGCTCAATTGCGCCTACCGGCACGATTTCCTTGTCTTTGGCGAACAACGCCAGTAACGGTATTGAGCCATCGTTTGCTCACCATTACGCACGCAACGTGATTCGTGAAGGTAAAAAATCCAAAGAGAAAGTCGACGTGTTCTCTTACGAATTGTTGGCTTACCGTGAATTAATTAACGCCAAAGCCATGCCCTTCAGTGAATTAGACGATGAAAAATTACCGGACTACTTCTTAGATTCGTCCACCATACAAGCTAAAGCGCACGTGGACATCCAAGCGGCCTCACAAAAATGGATAGACAGCTCGATCTCTAAAACCATTAACGTGCCAACGGATTACGATTTTGAAGATTTCAAAAACATTTATTTGTACGCTTACGATAAAGGCTTAAAAGGCTGCACCACTTTTAGGTTCAATCCGGAAGCTTTCCAAGGCGTGTTGGTGACAGAAAAAGATTTAGAAAACACCACCTATAAATTCACCTTGGATGACGGTACGGAATTGGAAGTGAAAGGCAACGAAGAGATTGAGTACGACGGTGAAATTCACTCCGCCGCCAATCTGTACGATGCACTTAAAGAAGGCTATTACGGTAAGTTCTAACTGGCATTACAGAACATAGACCGATTATAAGGATACGAACATGGCAACTAAAATTGAAAAGAAAATCGTTAGCTACGCGCTGGTCAACGAGCAAGATAAAAAAGACGCAGAAATTAAAGCGGCCGAATTGGAAGCCCACAAAGCCGCCACCAAAGTCGTGCAATTGGGTGAGCCGCTAAGCCGTCCAGAGAAGCTGGTAGGTAACACCTATAAAATCAAAACACCGGTGACTGAGCACGCGCTTTACATCACCATCAACGACGTGATCATGAACGAAGGCACGCCGCAAGAGCACCGTCGTCCGTTTGAGATTTTTATTAACTCAAAAAATATGGAGCACTTTCAATGGATAGTGGCGCTAACGCGCGTGATGTCTGCCGTGTTCCGTAAGGGCGGCGACGTGACTTTCTTGGTAGAAGAATTGAAAAGCGTGTTTGAACCCAGCGGTGGCTACTTCAAAAAAGGCGGCAAATTTGTGCCTAGCTTAGTCGCTGAAATCGGTGAAGTGGTGGAGCAACACTTGCAAGAAATTGGCATGTTGAAAAAACCCGGTTTGGATCAACACCAACAAAAGTTGGTCGATGAGAAAAAAGCCGAGTACTTGGAAAAGCACGCGAAAGCCGGCGACGAAGTAACGGCCGAAGGCTTTCCTAAAGGCGCGCAATTGTGTGCTAAATGCAACACCAAAGCCGCCATCGTCATGGACGGTTGTTTGACTTGCTTAAACTGCGGCGAGAGTAAATGCGGATAATGAAAGGCTTAGCTGCCCATAGTTAGACTAAGGAGCCGTCAGGCTCCTTTTTTATTTTTCACACGCCTAGGACACAGACCCAAATGAAACACCTTGCAGTGCTATTATCGTTGCTCACCCTATTGTTGAGCGTAAACACAGCCATGGCCACAGAAGAATCCAAATACACCTTAATCGAAAAAGACGGCGCATTTGAACTGCGTGCCTACGACAGCAAACTCATCGCCGAGGTATTGGTGGATGGCGACATGAGCGACGCGTCCAGTAAAGGCTTTCGATTGATTGCAGATTATATCTTCGGCAACAACACCGCCGCTTCCGGCAAAAGCGAAAAAATCAACATGACGGCACCGGTAGGCATGGAGGCGCGCCCTGAGAAAATCGCCATGACGGTGCCGGTCGCCATGCAAATGGCGCAGCAGGGCTGGAAGGTTTGGTTTGTCATGCCCAGCCACTACACATTAGCGACGCTGCCTAAACCCAACAACCCGCTAGTGGTGATTAAGCCTATCGCGGCCAAGCGTTATGCCGTGCTGCGTTTTTCCGGTTGGGTCGATGACGAGAAAATGCAGGCTAAGTTAAAAGACCTGTCGGCTTGGTTGGCTGTTAAAAAATTGACCAGCAAAGGTCAGCCGGAATTGGCCAGGTATAACCCGCCATGGACCTTGCCATTTTTACGTCGTAACGAAGTGATGCTGGAAATAACTAGCGACTAGTTCAAGGCAAAAAAAGAGGGGCACTTTTTAAGGTGCCCCGAGGTGAGATACGATCTCAAGGAGTAATGGCTTTCATCTTAGCCGGTGTATGTGACACTAATAAGAAATAATCGTCATTAAATAGCATGCCCGGCGTTTGTCATAAATGTGTAACCTACAGCCGGTCTAGAAAGGCTAAACTCATTCCCGTTGCAAATAACCATCTTGGGGAGTGTGTATGAAGATTAAACCTGCGGCTGACGAATACCTAGAAAAAGCCAAACAGTTAAGCGAGGATGAATCGCAACGCTTATTAAGCAGAATGCGCGGTAAGCCGGCTAGAAAATTGGAAGATAAAAAACTAACGACCTTGGAAGCCTTGGCCATACAGCTGGAGATAGATGACGAGTTGTTGTCAGAATGGCGTAAGAATATGTTTGCCATTAAAGAAAAAGAAGAAAAAAAGGCAGCAAAAGAAAAAGCGGACAAAGCAAGTAAAGAGAAAAAGTAATTAACGCCAGCGCAATTTTTTAAGCCAGCGTTTTATCCCAGCACCCGTCAATTAACACGGGTGTTTTTTATTCCGCCGTGGCTTCGGCTACCCAAGTTAATAAAGGCGCCCATTGCTCCATGTCTTGCGCCACCAAGGACGGGCGCATGTCAAACAAACCAATGCCTAAATCCGCCGCCGTGGCATAAACCTGCGCATTTCTTAGGTAAGTCAGCACCGGGAAGCCGGTTTGCTCCATGAAATCAGCAAGGCTGGCCGCTGCATGCGTGCGGCTGTTTACCCGCATGCCCACCAAGGCCACAAAGGTCTTATTTTTTCGTATGGCTTTTTCTTCAAGCAAGCAATCTAGAAAATGACTGCTGGCGCCTATGTCAAACGCAGACGGTTGTATGGGCACAATCACACAATCGGCTTGCTTCACCGCCTCGGATAATTTTTCATCGCGCAGGCCAGCCGGTGTATCGGTGATGACCCAAGCGGACGCTTTCAATTTTTCTTTAGTGTGCGCGTTGTAACTGTGGATTATTGGCAAATCAGCCGGCCTTCTGCTTAACCATTGTGCGGACGATTGCTGCCTATCTAAATCTTGCAGAAGAACTGTGAGCCCTGAGGCCGCAAGGTAAGCGGCAAGGTTGGTTGCCAGGGTTGTTTTTCCTGCGCCACCTTTAGAGTTAGCTATCAAAATGTGTTTCATTTTTTATCCTGTCCCGTCTGCTTTCAGGCCTAAAATCATACGGGAAATTAGCCAAGTGTGCACGAATGTTTACGGTTAACGAGCGGGTGGATTGGGATGGCATAGAGGCGCTAATGCGGCGCGTGCTTGAGATGAATCTAGTGAAGCAGGGCCAACAGATAAACAGCCATCAATGAGGGCATGAATCCCCAATCCACCAACCAAACCAAGACATTCCATCTGTTCATTTTTAACTCCTCTGCTGCGTATTAACTTATAGACAGGCAGTGTAGTGCGGACAAGTTAAAATTTTATGATGTTTATATGAAGGCTGGACAAGTAAGTGGGGTAAGCCCCAAGCTAAATTGCTTGTTACAATAAGTTTATATTTGTGCTATTTTTCACTTAATTCTATTGCCATACTTAGGTATAAATTTCGGGAGTTCATTATGGATGATGTAAAAGATAGCTCAATCAAAACCTATCATGGTGGTTGCCCGCACGACTGCCCAGATACCTGCTCCATGGTTTTTCATGTCAAAGACAATAAACTCATTGCTGTTAAAGGCAATGCGGATCATCCTATGACCCGCGGTGGGCTTTGCGTTAAATTGAACGATTACGAAAAACGGCATTATCATCCCGATCGACTTTTATACCCCATGAAGCGCGTTGGGCCTAAAGGAACAAAACAATTTGAGCGCATTTCATGGGATGAAGCGCTCGATACCATCGTGGATAAATGGCAGTCGATTATCCAGGAGCATGGGCCTCAAGCGATTATGCCCAACAGCTACTTAGGCAACCAGGGCCTGGTTCACGGCTTAAATGGCGGCGATGCTTTTTTTGCCAGACTAGGGGCAACCGTCACAGAAAGAACGTTTTGTGGAGAGGGCTCATGCACGGCATGGTTGCTGACTGTCGGCCCAACAGCGGGCGTTGACCCAGAAAGCTTTATACACGCTAAATTTATTATTATTTGGGCCTGTAACTCCGTGAGTACCAATCTGCACCATTGGCACATCATTAAGGAAGCGCAAAAGAACGGGTCCAAGGTGGTTGTGATAGATGCGTATGCCTCCAAAACGGCGAAAGAAGCCGATTGGCATATTTGCCCAAAACCAGGAACGGACGGCGCATTAGCCATGGCGATGATGAACGTTATCATCGGCGAAGGCTTGCTTGATCAAGATTACGTGGATAACTACACCGTTGGGTTTCCTGAGCTAGCAGAAAAGGCGAAGGACAGAACGCCAGAATGGGCAGAGGCCATTACCGGCATCCCTGCCGATGACATTCGGAAGTTAGCGAGAGAATATGCAACAACCCAACCTTCGGCCATCAGAATTGGGGTGGCCTTAGAGAAGAGCTGGGGCGGCGGGCAAGCGATTCGCGCCGTCACCTGCCTGCCAGCATTAACTGGCGCGTGGCGTCATGTGGGTGGCGGAATACTGCAATTTCCAGTTTGGGAGCACCCTTACCGATTTGACGTGATTTGCCGCCCTGATTTAATTCCAAAAGGCACGCAGGTCGTTAATAACCTGCAACTGGGTCGCGTGCTAACGGGTGAGCAAGCACTGAAGGTGCCCATTAAGTCCATGATGTGTTGGAACACCAACCCAGTGACGCAGGCTACCGAATCAGAAAAAATCATAGAGGGGCTTAGTCGAGAGGATTTATTCCTCGTCTCGGCTGAACATTTTATTTCAGACACCGCTGCTTACGCAGATATATTGTTGCCCGCATCCATGGGTGCCGAGCAGGAAGACATGATCTTGTCATGGGGCCATTTGTACCTAACCTACAACACCAAATGCATAGAATCCCCAGGCGAAGCGATACCCAACAATGAGATTTTTAGAAGGCTAGCTCAGCGATTAGGTTTCGAGGAAGAAAATTTCAAATGGAGCGACACCCAGTGCCTGGAGCATTATGTGGATTGGAAGTCTCCCGCTTGCGGCGGCATAGACTTAAATTACCTAAAGGAACACGGCTACTATAGATTAAACGTCGGCACAAAAGACAATCGTGCCCCGCATAAGCAAGGGAACTTCCCTACACCCTCAGGTAAATGTGAGTTTAGGGTGGTCGGTGCGAAGAACTTTGTCGCGGGGCCATTTAGGCAAATGTATGAAGATTTTCAACCTGGGGAGGATATCCCTGAGTTGCCTGATTACGTGCCGTCTAAGGAGACGGCCTTGGCTAACCCTGAACTGGCGAAGAAATACCCCTTGAATATTCTCGCGCCTAAGAGTCACGGCTTTATCAATTCGTCCTACGCTAACATGGAGAGCAAGATTAAGGGTCAGGGCGAACAGTTTGTCATGATCCATCCCGCAGACGCCATGGATAGGGGCTTAGCTGATGGGGCTCGTGCTCAGGTTATCAATGACCGCGGCTCCTTCGAGGCAGTGGCTAGGGTAACGACCGATGTCAACAAAGGCATCGTGGTCACGACCCTAGGATATTGGCGGCAGCTGAATAATGGGGTCGTCAATTCGGTGAGCTCGAATGCTTTTGGTGACATGGGGCATTCGCCAACCTCACACGATTGCCTGGTTGAAGTCGTCGCCTTGTAACAAGAGTTAAACTGAAAAAGGCCAAGGTCGCGTAAAGTGACGTTGGCCTTTTTCTTTTCAGGCATCAGCACTTTAAGGCTTGGATAACTAAACTCCGTTGCTTTAGTGAGTTTTGTTAAACAAACGTTTATAAAAAATGTCGTGGCCATACATGCCGACTAGCATGGCCAACACAAAAATGCCGGCCTGTTTAGATCCTGTGCCAAGTACCACCAGGGCAGGGCCGGGGCAAAAGCCAGCCAAGGCCCAGCCGCTGCCAAACAATAGGCTACCTAGGATCAGTTCTTTGTTTAGCTGGGAGGTGCCTGGCAAATGCACGGGCTCATTGAATGCCGTTAGTTTTTTTCTTTCCACGTGGCGAAAGGCAAAAAACGCAATGGCTATGCCGCCTAGCATGACAAAGGCCAAGCTGGGGTTCCAAAGGCCGGTGATGTCTAAAAATCCGATGATGTTGGCTGGGTCAGTCATGCCGGAGACGATTAAGCCCAATCCAAAAATAAGCCCGGCAAAGAAGGTGATGGTGTTTTTCATGGATTAGCTCCCGTGCAACATGGCGTAAGTGACAGCAAAGCCTGCCAGCATAAAACTGAGGGTGGCCACTAAGGAGCGCAATGACAGTCGGCTTAAGCCGCATATGCCATGGCCGCTGGTGCAGCCCGAGCCCATGCGACTGCCGAAGCCCACCAACAGACCGGCCATAATTAGTGTGTTGTTGTTGGCGCTTATGCTTACAGGGGGCAATGCCGCAAATAGGGAATAAACCAAACCAGCACCGATTAAGCCCAGGAGGAAAAAGCCGCGCCATGCGGCTTCCTTACCGTAGATGTTGTTTGGGTTAACAAGGTAGGCAGCGATACCGCTAATGCCGGCAATTTTCCCGTTAAAAATAAGTAATAAACTGGTGCCAACGCCCAGCATTAGGCCGCCTATTAATGCGCTGCCTGGGGCGAAATTAAGCCAATCGATAGTGAGGTGCATGTTTTTTCTCTGAGAATAATATGATTATTTTAGCAAATACATTTTTATATAACTATATACTCATGTAATATAAACAAACAGATTTATTTTAGGGAGGTTTCATGATGCAACTGGATGATCAAGCTTATGCGCGTATAGCCAAATACTTTCAGCTCTTGGCCGAACCCATGCGCCTGAAAATACTGAATGGCCTAAGGGATGGCGAGAAAAACGTCAGCGAACTGGTGGCGCTTTCTGGAGGTACGCAAGCGAATGTGTCCAAACACCTAACGATGTTAAGCGCCGCCAAATTGATAGGGCGCGATGCCAGAGGCACCAAAGCTTATTACAGCATAGTGGACCAACAAATTTTCGATCTGTGTGGCCTGGTATGCGGCCAACTAGCCATACAAATGAGCATGGAAGCGGCGGCCAATGAAACCTTTATTTCAGCCGTGCAAAGCAATACAAACAAACAACACGAATGGGAGACCGCATGATTTTTAAACAATTTTTTGAGCCTGATACCAGCACCTTTACCTACTTGCTAGCCTGCGAAAAAACCAAGCAAGCAGTCTTGATAGACACGGTGGAATCCGAAGTCCCTAGCTACCTAAAAGCGTTGGCTGAACAAGATTTGAAATTGGTCTATACCCTAGAAACCCATGTGCATGCCGACCACGTCACCGGGGCCGATAGCTTACGCCAAAAACTGGGCAGTAAAAGCGTGGTGCACCGTGATGCCGGTGCCATGTGCGGGGACTTATTGGTCACCGACGGCGTGCACCTAATAGTGGGCAGCATAGATTTAGAAGTACGTTACACGCCAGGCCACACCAATGGCTGCATCAGCTTCTATGCGGGTGACCGTATCTTTACCGGCGATTCATTATTGATAGGCGGTTGCGGTCGTACCGATTTCCAAAGTGGGGATTCTGGCACCCTGTTTGACAGCATACACGCACAAATTTTCAGCCTAGACGATGACGTTATTATTTACCCTGGCCATGACTACAACGGCAACACCCAATCCACGGTGGGCAATGAGCGAAAAAACAATAAACGTTTAGGCGACAATAGAAGTCGCGAGGACTTTATTAAAATCATGAGTGAGCTAAAATTGGCTTACCCAAAATACATAGACATTGCGCTACCGGCCAACCAAGCCTGTGGACGCATTGTGCCGGCGCAAGCGGCTTAATTAAAATAAAAAATCATTAGGGGACGCATGAAATGAAGTTAGCAAATTTAGCAAATGGCGTGTTGGTTGCAGATCAAATATTGCCTGAGGATTTAAACGAGCTCGCTGCACAAGGCATCAAAACCATACTTTGCCATAGGCCGGATGGCGAAGGGGCAGATCAACCAAATTTTGCCGAAATTGCGCTAGCAGCTAAAGCACTGAAAATAAAAACCCACTACTTACCCGTGGTGAGCGGCAAGATTTCCGATGCGGACGTGGCGGCTTACAGCAAAATTTTTGAAAAAGCCAAGCAGCCCATGTTGGCTTACTGCCGTTCAGGCATGCGCGCTGCATCCTTATGGGCATTAAGTAATGGCGCGACCTTGGGATTGTCAAAAGCACTGGAGGCAGGCAAGCAAGCCGGCTTCGATTTGTCAGGACTGACACAAAGAATAGCCGGCACGCAAGCCAACAGCGCAAGCGTTGTACACCATGAAGTGCTGATTATTGGCGGGGGTGCAGCGGGGGTGGCGGTAGCTTCCAGTTTGCTATCGAGAAACAGTAAATTGGACGTGGCCATTATTGATCCAGCCGATACGCATTATTACCAACCGGGTTGGACCATGGTAGGCGGCGGTGTGTTTAAACCGGCAACCACCGTGAAAACTATGGCCTCTGTCATACCGTCTAAATCCAAATGGATACAAGCCGCTGTTGCTGGTTTTGAGCCTGAAGCCAAACAAGTCATTCTAGAAGGATGCCGTCCCATTAGTTACGATGTGCTGATAGTCTGCCCTGGCCTTAAGCTCAATTGGCATGGTATAGAAGGCTTGGTCGAAACATTGGGGCAAAACGGCGTGACCTCTAACTACCGCTACGACCTGGCGCAATACACGTGGGAATTGGTTAAAAAATTCAAAAAAGGCCGGGCGATTTTCACTCAGCCACCCATGCCTATTAAATGTGCCGGCGCGCCGCAAAAAGCCATGTATTTATCTGCCGACCATTGGCTAAGAAATGGAAATTTAGCGGATGTTGATATTGAATTCTACAATGCAGGCCCAGTGCTGTTTGGCGTGAAAGAATACGTGCCAGCATTAATGGCCTACGTAAAACGCTACCGTGCTAAATTAAATTTTGGCCATAGGCTGACAAAAATTGACGGGCCTGCTAAAAAAGCTTGGTTTACTGTGACGGATGCCGATGGCAACACTTCCATGCTTGAGACCAGCTTTGACATGATACACGTGGTGCCGCCGCAACAAGCGCCGGACTTTATTCGTGCCAGTCAATTGGTTGATGCCGCCGGTTGGGTGGACGTGAGTCAGGATACGCTGCAACACAAAACCTACCCCAGCATTTATGCCTTGGGTGACGTGACCAATTGCCCCAATGCAAAAACAGCGGCGGCGGCCCGTAAACAAGCGCCGGTGGTAGCCACCAATGTCTTGTTTGATTTAAATAAAGGCCAACACCGCGCGGCGTACGATGGCTACGGCTCTTGCCCGTTAACGGTGGAACGCGGAAAAATCGTCTTGGCCGAGTTTGGTTTTGGCGGTCGCTTAATGCCTAGCTTTCCTAAATGGTTTATTGATAGCCAAAAGCCGTCCCGCT
>JAIQBT010000046.1 GCA_020035195.1 Methylotenera sp. | reverse complement strand
GAGCAAAGCCGTTTCTATGTGGTGACCGGCGCCTGGTTTGAGTAGGTCACCGTGCGCTATGGGGAAATGTTGCAATGGGTGTTTAATCGCCAACGCTTAACATTGATGGTGGCCGGACTCACCCTAGTCACCACGGTGTTGCTGTACGTGTTCATCCCCAAAGGCTTTTTCCCAGTGCAAGACACCGGTGCCATTCAAGCCGTTTCACAAGGTCCAACCAGCTTGTCGTTCGCTGCCATGGCCGAGCGCCAGCAAGCCTTGGGTCGGGTGATTTTGCAGGATCCGGCGGTGGAAAGTTTGTCTTCCTTCATAGGCGTGGACGGCAGCAATGCCACGCTCAATACCGGCCGCTTCTTGATTAATTTGAAACCATTGGCCGATCGCGAGCGGGCCGATGAAGTGATCGCCCGCTTGCAAACTGCGGTGGCCGAGGTGCAGGGCATTAAGTTGTTTATGCAATCCGTGCAGGATTTAACCATAGAAGATAAAGTCAGCCCGACGCAGTACCAAATTTCATTGGAAGATGCCGATGCCGAGGTGTTGCGTGCCTGGGTGCCGAAATTGGTGGCACGCTTAAGCGCCGCACCGGAATTGGCTGATGTCACCAGCGACCAGCAAGAAGGTGGCTTGCAAGCCCACGTCGAGATAGACCGCAACATGGCCGCTCGCTATGGCCTGAGCGCCAACGACGTCAACAACACCTTGTACAACGCCTATGGCCAACGCCAAGTGTTAACCCTGTTTACCCCGACCAATCAGCAACGCGTCATATTGGAAGTGAAGTCGGAATTCCGCGACAGCGTACAGGGTTTAGCCGGTTTGTACGTGAGCAACATGAGTGGCGGCGCCAATGTCACGGCATCCAATCTGTCCAAGCAAATTCCCTTGTCGTCGATTGCCTCGGTCAGCGAGCGCCGTGCGCCCTTATTGATTAGCCGCGCTGGGCAATTTCCGGCCAGCACCATTTCCTTTAACTTAGCGCCAGGCACGTCCTTGGACGAGGCGATAGACGTGGTGGAAACGGCCCAGCGCGAATTGGCATTACCGGCCAGCAGTCAGTTGAAATTGCAAGGTGCTACCTTGGCATTTAAAGCCTCACTGGCCAATCAATTGTGGTTAATTTTGGCTGCCATCGTGGTGGTGTACATTGTTTTAGGGGTGCTTTACGAAAGTTATATTCACCCGATTACCATCTTGTCTACCTTGCCATCGGCAGGCATAGGGGCCTTATTGGCCTTAATGCTGTCGGGTAACGAGCTTAATGTGATTGCCATTATCGGCATCATTTTATTGATAGGCATCGTCATGAAGAACGCCATCATGATGATCGATTTTGCCTTGGATGCGCAGCGCGAACAAGGCATGACGGCACGCGAAGCCATCTACCAAGCCTGCTTATTGCGCTTGCGACCCATCACCATGACCACTTTTGCGGCCTTGTTAGGTGCCTTGCCACTGATGTTGGGCTGGGGGGTTGGTTCCGATTTGCGTCACCCCTTGGGCATTACCCTAGTAGGCGGTTTGGTCATGAGCCAAATGCTCACCTTGTTTACCACGCCGGTGATTTATCTGGCCATGGAGCGCTTAGCCCAAGCCGGAATATGGCCTCGCTTGGTGGACAAAGTCAAAGGCTGGGCATGAGGCTGCGCCCATGAACTTTAGTGCGCCCTTCATCAGTAGACCGGTAGCCACCACGCTATTGACCTTAGGGCTGATGTTGGTGGGCATCAGCGCCCTGCAGTTATTGCCCATTTCCCCTTTGCCTAGGGTGGACATCCCCACTATTAAAGTCTCGGCATCGCTACCTGGGGCAAGCCCAGAAACCATGGCCGCCGCCGTTACCACCCCGCTGGAGCGTTCACTGGGGCGCATCGCCGGCATCACCGAAATGACCTCGACCAGCGCATTAGGCGCCAGCCGTATCGTCTTGCAATTCAACCTAGACCGGGACATCAATGGCGCAGCACGCGATGTGCAAGCCGCCTTAAATGCCGCGCAAAGTGATTTGCCGACCAGCATGCCGAGTAAGCCTTTTTACCGCAAGGTGAATCCGGCAGACGCGCCCATCATGATACTGAGCTTAACCTCGGCATCGATGAGCCAGGGTCAACTTTACGATGCCGCCTCGACGGTAGTGTCACAAAAGCTATCGCAATTAAAAGGCGTGGGTGAAATTGAAGTCGGTGGCAGCGCCTTACCGGCGGTGCGCGTGGATCTAAACCCTAATGCCTTGCAGCAATACGGCGTGGGCCTTGATGAGGTTCGTAAGGCCCTTTCGTCAGCTAACTCTAACTTACCGCAAGGCAGCTTGGATGACGCCAGTGGCCATTGGCAAATTGCCTCAAACGGGCAATTACAAGGTGCCGCCGATTACGCGGGCGTGGTGATTAAATACCAAAATGGCGCGGCGGTGGCCATGCGCGATGTGGCGCAATTGACCGATGGCGTCGAAGACGTGCGCACCGCAGGCTTGGATAACGGTAAACCGGCGGTGCTGGTGGTGATCAAGCGTGAAGCCGGCGCCAATATTATTGATACCGTGGGCCGCATTAGCGATGTGCTGCCTAGCTTAAAAGCCTCCATTCCCGCTGCTGTAGACTTAAGCGTGGCCATGGAGCGCACCAGCAACATACGTGCATCGATAAACGATGCCGGATACACCTTGGTCTTTGCCGTGTTGTTGGTGATCTTGGTGGTGCTGATGTTTTTACGCAATGGCCGCGCCGCCTTGGTCCCCATCGTGGCGGTGCCGGTGTCGCTGGTCGGCACGTTTGCCGCCATGTATCTGCTCGATTACAGCCTCAATACCCTGTCCTTGATGGCGCTCACCATAGCTGTGGGCTTTGTGGTTGATGACGCGATTGTGGTACTGGAAAACATCACGCGGCACCTAGAAAATGGCTTGGATGCAAAACAAGCCGCCTACCTGGGTGCCAAAGAAGTGGGCTCAACGGTATTAAGCATGACCTTGGTCATCATCGCGGTGTTTATTCCCATGCTATTAATGGGCGGCTACGTCGGCTTGTTCGTCCGTGAGTTCGTGGTGACCTTGGTGGTGGCCATCCTTATTTCTCTAGTGGTGTCGCTCACTACGGTGCCCATGATGTGTGCCTATTTGCTGAAGCCTAGCGGCCCCGTGCAGATTAGCCCGCGTTTTTTTCAATGGAGTGATGCGCTGTTTAATCGCCTATTGGATGCCTATAAGCGCAGCTTATCTTGGGCGCTCAATCACGCAGCCTTGACCATGGGCGGTTTATTGTTAACGGTATGCATCAATGTCTTTTTGTACACGGTGATTGCGAAAAGCTTTTTCCCAGCCCAAGACACGGGCCAGTTAACCGGTCGCATACAAGCCGATCAGAGCGTGTCCTTTCAAGCCATGGAAAAGAAATTAGCGCGCTTCATCGATATCATCAAGGCTGATCCAGCCGTTAAAACCGCCGTGGGCTATACCGGTGGCGGTGGTCAAGCCAATTCGGCATCGCTGTTTATTAGTTTAAAACCGCTGGAGGAAAGGCACGACACGGCAGACAAAGTCATCGCGCGCTTGCGTGAGCGTTTGGCCGATCAGCCAGGCGCTGACTTAATCTTGAACCCGGTGCAAGACATACGCATAGGCGGTAGGCAAAGTCGCTCCAGTTATGAGTACACCGTGCAAGCCGATGAACTGGCTTTGCTGCAACAATGGGAGCCGAGCATACGCCGCACCCTGGCTAAGGTGCCGCAATTACTCGATTTGGATTCCGATGTGCAGGCGCATGGCTTGCAAACCAGCTTGAACATAGACCGCGACGCCGCTGCGCGCTTGGGCATCAGTGCCAAACAGATAGACAGCGTATTAAACAATGCTTTTACCCAACGCGTGGCCAGCAATGTCTACCAATCGCTTAACCATTACCAAGTGGTGATGGGCTTAGCGCCAGAATTTGCTCAGTCGCCCACTGCCTTGGATCACCTAAACGTCATCAATGCCAACGGTCAGTCTGTGCCCTTGTCCATGGTGGCCAGTTATAAAGAGACCGAGGCGTCCTTGCAAGTCAATCACCATGGCCAATTTGCCGCCACCACCGTTTCCTTCAATTTGCCTAAGGGCGTGTCTTTGTCGCAGGCCACTCGCTTAATCGATGAGGCTTTGCGAGGCATCAGCTTGCCCAGCTCGGTGCGTGGCAGTTTCCAAGGTTCGGCCAAGGCTTTTAAAGAGATGTTGGACAATCAGCCCATGCTGATTTTGGCCGCCTTTCTGAGTTTGTACATAGTCTTGGGCGTGCTCTACGAAAGTTTGATCCACCCGCTGACCATTATTTCCACGCTGCCATCGGCAGGCGTGGGCGCCTTGATGGCCTTGATCTTGTTTCAAAGTGGCTTTAGCGTGATCGCCATGATAGGGATTTTTATGCTGATAGGCATCGTCATGAAAAATGCCATCATGATGATCGATTTTGCCCTGGCCACTCAGCGCACGTCTTCTGTCACGGCTGAGCAAGCCATATTTGAGGCTTGCTTGTTACGCTTTAGGCCGATTTTAATGACCACCATCGCCGCACTTTTGGCGGCCGTGCCCTTAGCGCTAGGTCAAGGCGATGGCGCAGAAATGCGCCAGCCCTTAGGGATAGCCATAGGCGGCGGCTTGATCGTCAGCCAACTGCTTACCTTGTACACCACGCCGGTGGTGTACATTTACCTAGACCGATTTAGCAAGTGGCTGAGTGGTCGCTTGCAGTACCTTAACTCCCACTACGCCTCGCATCTAAGAAATGCCGTGGTAGACTAAAGACCATGACCGTGATGAATAAAAATCGATTTGGACGCCTACTCGTATTGCTGGGCATAGCCTGCCTAGCCAGTGCTTGTAAAGTGCTGGGACCGAATTATGCGCCACCTGCCACGCCTACCCCTAACGCCTATAAAGAAGCGGCTAAGACACAAAAGTTGGCCAGCCAAATGGATGCCAAATGGTGGACGCTCTATGGCAACACAGAACTGGATCAACTGATCGCTGAAGTGGAGCTGAAAAATTATTCCTTGCAAGCCGCAGCAGCTAGAACTAAGCAAGCGCGCGCATTAACCGAAGTCGCATTAGCCAATAAATTGCCTACGGTGATGGCCGGTGGACAAAACGATTTAGGAATATTGGCCAACTGGGAGATCGATTTGTGGGGGCGCATACAGCGCAGCATAGAGGCCAGCGGCGCCACGGCGCAAGCCAGCGCGGCTGACTTGGCCGCCATGAAGCTGTCCTTGCAAGCGCAATTAGCGCAAAACTACTTTAACCTACGGGTGCAAGATGAGCAGATTCGCTTGCTGCAAGAAACCGCAGTGGCTTATGAACGATTATTAAAAGTCACGCAAAATCAATACGCGGTCGGGGTGGCCGACAGAAGCGCCATATTGCAAGTGCAGTCGCAGATCAATACGGTGCAATCGCAAATGCACGAAGTGAAAGTTAGCCGAGCGCAACTGGAGCATGCTATCGCGGTTTTAGTTGGCAAACCGCCGGCAGATTTCGCCATAGCCAGTGCGCCTTTAACTGCACAAGTGCCAGAGGTGCCAGCGGCCTTGCCAGCGGATTTGTTATTGCGTAGACCAGACATTGCTGCCGCTGAACGTAGAATGGCCGCGGCCAGCGCTAAAATTGGCGAAGCCGAGGCGTCGGCCTACCCGTCATTGAATTTATTTGCCGGTGTCAGCATACGTAAAGGCCTGTTAGGTGGGGCGAAGACTCTATTTCCCTTGTACTCCGGTGGGGCAACGAAAGCGAAACAGAGTGAAGCGCGGTTGGCTTATGAAGTGGAAATCGCCAATTACCAACAAGCCGTGCTCAATGCGTTTCGCGATGTGGAAGACAATTTAGCCAGCATGCAATCGTTAGAGGCGGCGGCTGAGAATAAGGCGGAAGCAGTAAAATCGGCGCGTGCAGCGCTAAGCATTATGAACAATCAGCAACAAGTGGGCATAATCCATTACCCGACGCTGATTAGCGCTCAAACGGCGGGGCTAGACAGTGAAAAGGTAGGCTTGGATATATTGGCTAAACGATTGGTGGCCAGCGTTAATTTAATGAAAGCCTTAGGTGGCGGTTGGCAGCCCAGTGAATTGGATGCTTACGCCACGCCTGTGGCCAAAAAATAAACTGGCTTTTTACCAAGCCACCGTGGCTTCTATGCCGGCACCCTTGCTGTCGGCCCAAGGAATAAGCTGCACTTTGTTGTTGAAAGCATCGGTAAAAAACCAGCCGCTGCTGCTGCCTATGGCGGCACCGGCAAGGGCATCGTACCAGTGGTGTTTTCTGGCGGCCACGCGCGCCGATGCGGTTAAGGTGGCCAGCGCGTAAGCGGGCACACCTACTTCCCATCCATAACGTTTATACATCGTGGTAGCGGAGGCAAACGCGAGCGCAGAATGGCCGGATGGGAAACTGTTGTTATCACTTTGATCTGGCCGCTGTTCGTGGATGGTGGCTTTACCTAGAAGCGCGATGCCTTCTGCAGTGCCAAGGCTGAAGGCGGCTTGTCTTGCGCCTTCCCAATCATCACGTACTACCGGCACGACCAATGCGCTGC
>JAIQBT010000057.1 GCA_020035195.1 Methylotenera sp. | reverse complement strand
TGGAGGCGCGAACCAGAGTCGAACTGGTCTAAACGGCTTTGCAGGCCGCGGCATAACCGCTTTGCTATCGCGCCATGTGGGTCAGAATGCGCTTGTGCGCTTATTCTGCATTACCGGCTGAAACTAAAACGGCGAAAGCATGGTTGCATTCGCCGTTTTATGCCATTTGAAAAATTCTTGGAGCGGGAAACGAGACTCGAACTCGCGACCTATACCTTGGCAAGGTATCGCTCTACCAGCTGAGCTATTCCCGCGTCGTTAAGACAGGCGCCATTATAGCGATTTTATCTATAGCGTCAAGACATAACACGAGGCTAGCGCTTATTTATTTGCCTTTTAATTTAGGCCAAGCGGCTTTTAGATAATAAGCCATTGATAGCAATGTTAAAAATGCAGCCACCACAATCAGCGCATGGCCCCAGTCTTTAGTGGAGAACACACCGAATGAGCCCAGATCCAAGTCATCCCAATACAGCAAGAATAAGATGGCGGCCATTTGTGCAAAGGTTTTTACTTTGCCTATCATCGCCACCCCCACACTACTGCGTTGGCCTTCGCCAGCCATCCATTCGCGTAAAGCGCTGATGGCAATTTCACGGCCTATGATAATCAAGGAAACGATGGCGCCCACGCGACCAAACTCCACCAACACGATTAAGGCGGCGGCCACCATAAGCTTGTCGGCCACCGGGTCCAAAAAAGCACCAAAGGCCGAGGTTTGTTTTAGCCGTCTAGCCAAGTAGCCATCCAACCAATCGGTAATGGCGGCAATGGCAAACACGCTGGTGGCAAACACATTCACCCAATGCGAGGGCATGGCGCTTAATTGGTGTAAATTTTCTGGCCAGTAAAATGCACCCACAAACACCGGGATCAACAGGATGCGCAACCAAGTCAACATGGTGGGAATGTTTAGCTTCATTTACTGCCCCGCTCTGTTCAACGTGTTATTGAATGTGCCGCTCATTAATGCAATTCTCCGTAGATTTTTTCGGCCAAGCTTGGGCTAATGCCCTCTACCTGCGCCAACTCGTCCATACTAGCATTTTTTATCGCATCCAAGCCACCAAAGCGTGTTAACAAGGCTTTGCGGCGTTTCGCACCTATGCCTTCTATGTCTTCCAAGCTGGAATGCATGCGCGCTTTAGCGCGCTTAGCCCTGTGCCCAGTGATGGCAAAGCGGTGCGCCTCATCGCGAATTTGTTGCAGCAAATGCAGGCCTTTGTTGTCTTTTTCCAAATTAAGCATTTCACCGGTGTCCGAAAAAATCATGGTTTCCAAGCCGGGTTTTCGTGCTTCGCCCTTGGCGATGCCCACCAGCAAAATATCGGATAAACCGACCTCCGCCATGACCTCAACCGCCACCGACAACTGGCCTTTACCGCCGTCGATAAAAATCAAATCCGGTCGCAAGCCTTCACCGGCCGCTACTTTTTTATAACGCCGCGTCAGCACATCGCGCATGGCGGCATAATCGTCACCCGGCGTAATGCCTGTGATGTTATAGCGTCGGTACTCACTGTTTTGCATGTCGCCTCGATCAAACACCACGCAGCTGCCTATGGTGGCTTCGCCCATGGTGTGGCTGATATCAAAGCATTCTATGCGCTGGGTGTTATCGGGCAGATTTAAGGCCTCGTGCAGGGCCAGCAATTTAGCACTTTGGTTGGCGGCACTGGCCGCCCGTTGACTCAAGGCTAATTCAGCATTGGTTTGTGCCATTTTTAACCAGACCCGCTTGTCGCCTATGGCGTTGCTGTTGATCTTCACTTTGCGGCCAGCTTGCTCGCTTAAGACTTGCTCTAACAATGTGCCGTCAATTTTTAGGCCTAGCACTATCAATGGCGGGGTATTTTGCGCCACGTAATGCTGGCTTAAAAACGCCGACATGGTGGTTTCCAATAAGGCACCGTCGGTATTTTTTGGCATGTAACTTCTGTCGCCCAAATGGCGGCCGCCGCGCACCATGACCAAATTCAAACAATGCTGACCTTGCAACTCGGCACAGGCAATGACGTCGGCATCGGCCACATTAAAGTCGCTGACAAACTGTTTAGCTTGCACTTGCCGTAAGGCCTGTATGCGGTTACGAAATAGTGCGGCTTGTTCATAGGCCAAATTGCTGGCGGCCAAGTTCATCTGCTCAGCCAGCGCATCCATCACCTCATTGGTTTTACCCTGCAAAAACAGCGCGGCTTGTTGCACATCATTGCGGTAGTCCTCATCGCTGATCAAGCCCACGCATGGCGCGGTGCAGCGTTCAATTTGGTGCTGCAAACAAGGCCGACTGCGGTTGCTAAACACGCTGTTTTCACAGGTGCGCAATTTAAATACTTTTTGCAGCAACTGTATGCTCTCACGCACCGCCACGGCATTGGGGAAAGGCCCGAAATACTGCGCACCCTTGCGCTGAGTGCCTCGATGAAAAGCCAAACGCGGCTGCGCATCGCCGCTCAAGGTGATGTAAGGGTAGGTTTTGTCGTCACGGAATAATACGTTATACCGCGGCATCAAACTTTTAATTAAGTTGTTTTCCAGCAGCAAGGCTTCCGCTTCGTTGTGGGTCACGGTGGTGGCTATATTAGCAATGTGGCTGACCATTAAACGCGTGCGTGGGCTGGCGAGATTTTTATTAAAGTAAGAGGACACGCGCTTTTTTAAATCTTTGGCTTTGCCCACATAAATCACCTCCTCACTGGCGTTCAGCATGCGGTACACGCCTGGCAGATTGGGTAAGTTTTTTAAGAGAGGCTTGGCGTCAAACATAATCCATACTTAGAGCAAAGGGTTCGCTTTCGCCTCAGCCAAACGCTGTAAGCGTGCTTCCTCGGCTTTTTTCGTGTCTTCAATCTCACGCATCACGCCTTTTAAATCGACCGCTTTATGCGCAGTGCGGAAGCGCCCCGTGAGCACGGTATCGGGCTTTAAGTCACCGTGCGCATACAACGCCCAAATTTCCTTGGCGTACTCACTGGTCAGCAAGTCCGGTGCAAAACGGCCGAAATAGTCTTTCAGGTTAGTCACATCACGCTCTAGCATCTCACGCGCGTTATTGTTGGCCGCAGCATCGACCGCTTGCGGCAAATCGATAATGACCGGGCCATGCTCGCTCATCAAAATATTGAATTCGGATAAATCGCCGTGCACGATACCGGCACAAAGCATGCGCACCACTTCTTGAATTAACTGCTGATGGTGGCTACGCGCCTCATCGGCCGTCAAGCTGATGTCATTGAGCCTGGGCGCGGCATGGCCATCGGCATCCACCACCAACTCCATGAGCAACACGCCTTCGTAAAAATTGTAAGGTTCTGGCACACGCACGCCAGCATTGGCAAGTTGATACAAGGCATCGACTTCAGCACTTTGCCAAGCGGCCTCTTGGGATTCGCGGCCAAATTTTGAGCCCTTGGCCATGGCCCGGCCTTGCCTGCTGTTCTTGACTCGACGGCCTTCGGTGTAATCCACGCTTTGCCTAAAACTGCGCTTATTGGCTTCTTTGTATACCTTGGCGCAGCGCACTTCATCGCCGCAGCGCACCACATAGACGGTGGCTTCTTTGCCGCTCATCAATTGGCGCACGACCTCGTCTATCAAGCCGTCTTCTAGTAGTGATGCTAAGCGCGCGGGTGTTTTCATGGCTGCATTCTAACATCAGCGCAGGCCCACCTGACTAAGCAGGCATTAAGCATCGGATAACAACTTGCCGCCTATGGCCCAATCGTCATACGCCACTTCTTCAAAAGTGATGTAAGTGTAGGACGGCGGCTTATGCGCCACCCGCTCTAAGGTGGCTGTGATTTCTTTGGCTATCTGTGCTTTTTGTTCTTGGCTGACTGCGCCGGCGAGTTTAATGTTGACGTAGGGCATGGGATTTCTCCTTAAGGGATGGCAAATGGTTCCGGGGTCTTAGCATAGCCTATGTACAGCGGATGCTGTGGGCTGCCGTCTTTGTTTAATTGCAAACACATCACCTTGTGTTGCAAACAAGCGGCTTTTAACAAGGCCAACACATGCTGCGCCCTGGGGGCGGCTAAAACATGCTTACCCCAACCGCAGACCGTGACGTCGGCCAAGGCTACCGCACGCAGGATGCAGTCATCGGCTTCTTGGCTGTCGCCCAACAAATTATCGGAGGTATGCAGCAAGGTGGAATCGGTCAAACGGAATGGAAATAAATTCACGATGATCATGCTGCCGTACCCCATGGCGATGGCGCGGCGCTGGCAGCGTTCTATGGTAGGGTCGTTCACCACTTCATCAGCGGTACTGGGATTGAGCATCAAAAATGCGATGGCCGGCAGCGATACATCCCAATCGCGACGCAACCAATAGCGGTAGTGTTCGCAGTCGGAAAAATGCGCCAGCGATTGCTGAAATAAACTCTGGTGCTGCTTAGTGATCATGCTCGTGCTCAGAGTGCCCCCAAGCCTGGGGCACATGGCCGCCGAACAAGGTGCGTGCTAGCTCACGCAACAAATTGAAGGTGAACAGCAAGAGCAATACCGAAATAAACAAAGATAGGATCGGGTCTATCGGCGTCCAACCGGTGAAATACACCACCAAACCGGCCACCACGGCAGCGATGGAGCCCAGCAAATCACCCATCACGTGCAAAAATGCCGCGCGGTTATTTAAGCTCTCGCCGTGCTGCAGACTTTGGTGATGCAGTTGCTTGGCAACAATTAAATTAACGATTAAACCCAAGCTGGCGATCAGGGTTAAGCCCAAGCCTTCAACCACGTGTGGCTGCTTAAATCGCGCAATGGCCTCAACGATGACCCAAGCTACAACCCCCAACATGGTCAGCGCATTAATTAAGGCCACCGCTAATTCCGCATAGCTGACGCCGGATGCATGCCTAGCCACCTTGGGTTTGCTGGCGAGTATCGCCGCCAACCAGGCTAAGCCCAATGCCGCGACATCCGAGAACATATGGCCGGCATCGCTTAACAAGGCCAGTGAGCCGGTATACCAACCACCTACCGCTTCAATGATGGCAAACAAGAAAATGAGTGCGAACGGCACTAGGTAATGGTGGTGGCCATGGTGGGGTGTATGTGGCGGATGTGTCATAAATGAAATGCTAACCGAAATTCATTTTATTGCGCATTTTTATCGTGAAAAATGCATGGTCATCCGCTTATCGATTGAGGGTTAATTTATAATGCTGCATCTTATGGAAACTTTTTATGCTTAGCTACCGACACGCGTTTCACGCAGGCAACCATGCCGATGTACTCAAGCATTATGTGCTGAGTTTGGTGTTGGCTTACATGAAGCAAAAAGATAAACCATTCTGGTACATAGACACCCACGCCGGCGCTGGCTTGTATGCCTTGGACAGCGGCTATGCGGCGCAAAATGCCGAGTTTGATAACGGCATCGCCAAACTCATGACGGCGACCACCTTACCCAGCACATTGGCTGACTTTGTCACGCAGATAAAACACTACAACCACGGCAGCTTATCGTTCTACCCAGGCTCACCCATGTTGGCGCACGATTTTTTGCGCGCCGATGACAAAATGCGTTTGTTTGAACTGCACCCCAGCGACTGCAAGTTGCTGACTGCTAATTTTGAAAGCCATGCTAAGCAAGTGCGCATCGCCCAGCAAGATGGTTTTGCTGGGATTAAAGCCTACCTACCCCCACCGCCCCGCCGTGCCGTGGTCTTGATAGACCCCCCTTACGAAGACAAGCAAGACTACGCGCGCGTGGTTAGCATGCTAAAAGACAGCTTAAGCCGCTTTGCTAGCGGCAGCTACCTGATTTGGTACCCATTGTTACAACGCCCAGAACCAGCACAAATGGTCGGCCAGCTAATGGCCTTGGGGGCGCCTAACTGGCTGCACGTGACGCTGTCCATACAAGCGCCGTCGGCAGAAGGCTTTGGTATGCACGGCAGCGGCTTATTCATCGTCAACCCACCCTGGACCTTAGCCCAGGAATTAGACGCCAGCCTGCCCGCCCTGACAAAACTGCTGGCCTTGGACGACAGCGCCCACTTCAGCCTAAGCCACGAAATTGCTTAAAAGTTTTAAGCTGATACAATCATTCTTACTTTAGCAAACCAGCATTGACCAACCGAGTATTTTATTTAAACCAACGAGCCCTCACTATGCAAACGAAAAAACCCTTATCCACCGTGCAATACAAACAAAAAAGCATGATGTCCAACATCTTGTTTGGCAGTCGCTGGTTGCAATTGCCGCTGTATTTAGGCTTGATTGTCGCGCAAGCAGTGTACGTGTTTTTCTTTGGCGTGGAATTGGTCCATCTGGTAGCCACAGCCAATGCGCTGGAAGAAGCGCACATCATGTTGATCGTGTTGGGGCTAATCGATGTGGTGATGATTTCAAACCTACTGATTATGGTCATCGTGGGCGGTTATGAGACCTTTGTCTCGCGCTTAAACCTTGAAGGTCACCCGGACGAGCCGGATTGGTTATCGCACGTCAATGCCAACCTGCTGAAAGTGAAATTGGCCACGGCCATCATAGGCATTTCATCCATCCACTTGCTGAAAACCTTTATCAATGCGGAAAACTTAAGCGACAAAGTTTTGTTGTGGCAAACCATCATACACATGACTTTTGTCGTGTCAGCGGTATCGATTGCTTACATAGACAAACTCATGAGTCATTCAGACCAACAACATTAGTAAGCCATCTTGATCGGCGTGGCCGGCGTTTGCACCAGCGCCACGCTGAATTCATGCACGGCCACGGTTTTATTGTTCTCCGTTTCCACACTCACCCGCCAATCGCCAGCCTGCAAACCCTGTTTGTAGGTGTAGCCTCTAAAGCCGTTTTCACGACCACCGGCCAAGCTGTAGCCTATGCGCGACTGGCTTACCCAACCGCGTTTTTCATCGTGCCATTGCCAGCGATGGTAGAGTCGGGTGTTTAAGCCGCCGGGCGCAAACACCGATGAAAAGAAATAAACACGCTGACCCGCCGTGACCTCTAAATCGTTACTGGTTTTACGCCAAAATACCCACCAAGACGACGGCTGCTGACTTAACTGGTATTCCCCACCCACTTTAGTTAAGGCATAAGCCACCGCTAAATCACGCTTAACCAAGGGCACAGGCGGAATCACATCAAAGCGGTAGGCCAGCATTAATAGCAATGCGATCAGCCAAACCGGCTTGATATTGCCATTGTGTTTGCGCGTTTTTTTATACAAAGCGAAGGCTAAGCTTGCCCCCAACAGGGTGCTTAAATAAAACCAAGCCGCGTGTAGGCTGCCCAACAAGAACGGCAAGGCAAAATTTAGCAACAGCATGGCGCAAAAACCAAACAGCGCCCAACTGATGGTGAATTGCCGGTATTTATTCTCCATGTACTCATTGCCGACCAACAAACCGCCTAAGAGCAAGGTCATCACCCAGGCTAAGCCATGGCTAGCACTCTGAAAATACAGGATGAATAGAGGGCTGAGCATGCTGCCAAATAAAAATTGCAGCAGGAAATAAGGCAAGTTAGCCCAAGCAGCGAGGGCTGCGCGCAAACGCTGATACAGCTTGCCTAGCCAGCGTGGCCAGCTGCTGGGCCAAACCACTGCAGGCTGACCCAAGCCATACAATATGGCGGCGGCGGCGGATAAATAGGCGGACAGTATGATCAAATCGAAGGCCGCAACATGCCTCCCTATGGTCAGCGCATCCCAGACGAAGCCCCCAAAAAAGAATAAAAGCGGCATAAAATCCCGCAGCTTTAATAGGTGATGATAAGCGCGCATTTGTTTTATTTTGGCCAGCATACGATAAAGACTAGACCAAATTAGCTAAGACAAAGCCTATGACAATGCCGGTAATGAGGGCGATGGTCACACCGCGGTAACTGATGACGTCTTTGGAATAGCCGCGCTTGATGGCCACATAGGACACCAAATAGCCGACGGCATTGAGCAACCAAATGATGGACAAACTGAGGACTTTAACCAGCAAGGGGCCGACGATGGGCACCAAGCTAATCAGCGCCAACAACCAAGCCAGCACATGCGATGCCGCAGCGACCAGCAACACGCCGCTGGTCACCGCCTTGGCATGCCAGCCAAAACGCCAAGCGGCATAGACGGCCAAGGCCAGCAACAAGGTCAAAGGCAGCATCCACTTCCAAGCGCCGCGCTTGGGCGTCTCGGCTAGGCTGGCCTCTTTAAAAATATGGGCGTCGGGGTTAGCTGCCGGGGCTTGGGGTTTAGCGGTGACCATGTGGGCTCTAGGATTAAATAACAGGGCCAAATATAGCCCCATGCGCGACCTTTGACAAGCTTAGGGTGCACACAGGGACAGTCTTTTTTACTTAAAACTGGTTTACTTCAAAACTTGGCTTAATGAGCAATCTCAGCGATGGGTATGATTTTTTTAGCTTTGGCCATGCTCTCTGCGTAGTCAGGCATTTTGTCGAAACTCAAGTACTTGTAAATTTCAGCGCTATTTTTTAATTTATTGCCTACCGTTTCCAGGTATTCCGCCAGGCTAGGGATGCGGCCCAATTTGGCACAAACGGCGGCCAATTCTGCCGAGCCTAGATACACGCGCGCATCCATGCCCATGCGGTTATCGAAGTTACGCGTGCTGGTGGAGAACACGGTGGCTTTATCGGCCACCCTGGCTTGGTTACCCATGCACAAAGAACAGCCAGGAATTTCAGTACGCGCACCGACGACCCCGAATACCGAGTAGACGCCTTCATCGCGCAATTGCGCTTCGTCCATGCGGGTCGGCGGGGCTATCCACAAACGGGTAGGAATGTTGCCTGAGCCTTCCAGCACTTTGGCTGCTGCCCGGTAATGGCCAATATTGGTCATGCAACTGCCGATGAAGACCTCGTCTATCTTGTCGCCCACCACCGCAGACAAAGGCTTGATGTCGTCGGGATCATTCGGGCAAGCCAACAGCGGTTCGGTAATGCTGTTCAAATCAATTTCTATGATGTGCGCGTAGTCGGCATCCGCATCCGGCTCTAGCAATTCCGGCTTAGCCAACCAGGCTTGCATGCTGGCGATACGGCGTTGCAATGAGCGCGCATCCTCGTAACCGTTGTCTATCATGTTTTGCATCAGCACGATGTTGGAGCTCAAAAACTCGATCACCGGCGCTTTGTTTAATCGCACGGCACAGCCGTTAGCAGAACGTTCGGCGGAGGCATCGGCAAACTCAAAGGCTTGCTCTACTTTCAAATCCGGCAAGCCTTCAATTTCTAAAATGCGGCCATTAAAGACGTTCTTTTTGCCTTGTTTACCCACGGTTAAATCGCCGGCTTTAATCGCTGCATAAGGAATGGCATTGACCAAATCACGCAAGGTGATGCCGGGTTGCATCGTGCCTTTAAAGCGCACCAACACCGATTCCGGCATATCCAAAGGCATGGCGCCCATGGCCGCGGCAAAGGCCACCAAACCCGAGCCCGCGGGGAAAGAAATGCCGATAGGGAAACGCGTGTGCGAGTCACCGCCAGTGCCCACGGTGTCTGGCAGCACCATGCGGTTTAACCACGAATGAATCACCCCGTCACCAGGACGCAAACTCACGCCACCGCGGCTGCTCATGAATTCCGGCAAGCTGTGTTGCAACTTGATGTCCACCGGCTTAGGGTAGGCTGCTGTGTGGCAAAAACTTTGCATGACCAAGTCGGCGCTAAAGCCTAAACAAGCCAGCTCTTTTAACTCGTCACGCGTCATGCCGCCTGTGGTGTCTTGCGAACCAACGGTGGTGGCTTTAGGCTCACAGTAAGCGCCTGGGCGCACACCCTTACCTTCAGGCAAACCGCAAGCCCTGCCTACCATCTTCTGCGCCAAGGTGAAGCCCTTGCCGCTGTCTTTTGGCGCCACGGCGGTAATGAATTGTTCAGTGGCTGGCAAGCCTAAAGCGGCGCGCGCATTGGTAGTTAAACCGCGGCCTATGATCAAAGCAATGCGTCCGCCGGCACGCACTTCGTCTGGCAAAGTCACGGGCGACAAATCAAAGCTGGCGATTTCTTGGCCGGCTTCGTTTAACACTTTGCCAGCGTAAGGTTGTAAGGTGATGATGTCACCGGTGGCCATTTTTGACACATCGCACTGTATCGGCAATGCGCCAGAATCTTCGGCTGTATTGAAGAAAATAGGCGCAATCTTATTGCCTAAAATGACACCACCGGTGCGTTTATTGGGAATATTAGGAATGTCATTGCCCATGAACCACTGTAAGGAGTTGATGGCCGATTTACGCGATGAACCGGTGCCGACCACATCGCCTACGTAGGCCAAAGGCAAGCCTTTTTTCTGCAAGTTGGCAATGGTATTCAAGCCTTCCGGCATTTTATTGATCAACATGGCCTTGGCATGCAATGGAATGTCCGGGCGGCTCCATGCATCTTGGGCTGGGCTCAAGTCGTCGGTATTGGTCTCCCCGTCAACCTTGAACACCACCAATTTAATGTCAGCCGCTAAGGCCGGCGCTTGGGTAAACCACTCAGCATTGGCCCAAGAGGTGATTAATTTTTTTGCGTGCGGGTTGCCGGCCTTCATTTTTTCAGCCACGTCGTGGAAGGCATCAAACATCAATATGGTTTTGCTTAAAGCCGCCACCGCCGCTTCGGCCAGGGGCGTATCCAATAAGGACACCAAGGCTTGCACGTTATAGCCGCCCAACATGGTGGACAACAACTGCACGGCATACGCCGGATCTATCAGTGGCGACTTGGCCACGCCCTTGGCGATGTCTGCTAAAAAAGCGGCTTTGACGTAAGCGGCTTGATCGACCCCAGCCGGCGTGCGGTTAGTGATTAAATCCAGCAAGGTATCGGCTTGATCGGCCGCTGGGGTTTTTAGTAACTCTACCACTTGCGCCACTTGTTCGGCATTGAGTGGCAAGGGTGGCAATTGAAGTTCCGCACGTTCATGGGCATGAATTTGGTAGGCTTTTAACATGGTGTTTGCATTCTTTAGTTTGGTTAAATTTTAGGGTTAATTATACAAGTTTAAGCGGCCCACCTAGGCTAGACGCCGTTTAATTTCCAGCGCGTGACTGGCGTTTTATCAGTGGTATATAGGCTTAGCAAAAGGCGTGCCACAACTTTGGCCTTTGGCTGAAGCTTCCATTTTATCCAGCAGCTCTTTTTCATAGCCTTTGCCGTGCAAGCGCTCTAAATACACACGCACCTCAAACACATCGGCAAAGCCGTTTTTATCGGTGTCCATCAAGGCGATGTTGTCCTCCACGGACGGACCCGCATAGCGGCCATCTGCGTCCGTTAAATAGCCCAACAAGTCGGCGGCATGCGCCATGCAGGGCAAAAACAAGAAACACAATGCGGCCATTCGGCTAAACTTAAGTGCTGGCATCCTAACTCTCCCACTTAGCTTTTATTACACTTTGGCCGCGTCACTGCCACTTAAGTCCACCGCTTATGCAGTGCAATAAAGCAGTCCGGCTACTTTGCAGGCATGCGTATCGCTTGCTGCGCTATTTTTTCTTTCCATAGGGCCGGTCCAGTTTGGTGCACGGACACCCCATGGCTATCAACCGCCACCGTTACCGGCATGTCTTGCACGGTGAATTCGTAGATCGCCTCCATGCCCAAATCAGCAAAGGCCAACACCTCGGCTTTCTTAATGGCTTTGCTCACCAAATAGGCAGCGCCGCCCACGGCGGTTAAATACACCGAACGGTGTTTGGCTATGAGTGCAATGGTTGCATCACCACGTTCGGCTTTACCTACCATGCCAAGCAACCCGACTGGCCCCAACATCATTTCAGTGAAGCCGTCCATGCGCGTGGCCGTGGTTGGTCCAGCAGGTCCAACGGCCTCACCAGCAACCGCATCGACCGGACCCACGTAATAAATAAATCGGTTAGTAAAGTCCACCGGCAAAGGCTCGCCCTTGGCCATCATGGTAGCAATGCGCTTATGCGCGGCATCGCGTCCGGTTAACAATTTGCCGCTAAGCAGCAAGGTTTGTCCTGGCTGCCAGGCTTGTATGCTGTCTTTCGTTACGCTATCTAAATCCACCTTAAGGGCGGCGCTGCTGGGCGCCCATTGCACCTGTGGCCAATCGTTTAAATTGGGCGGGCTGAGCTCGGCCGGACCACTGCCATCCAATTCAAAATGTACATGGCGGGTGGCCGCGCAGTTAGGAATGATGGCCACTGGCAATGAGGCGGCGTGGGTTGGGTAATCCAAAATCTTAACGTCTAAAACTGTAGCTAAGCCACCTAAGCCTTGCGCCCCTATGCCCAGCGCATTCACTTTGTCAAAAATTTCCAGGCGCAATTCTTCCACACGATTGCTGGCACCGCGCGCTTGCAATTCGTGCATATCAATTGGCGCCATCAGCGATTCTTTAGCCAGCAACATGGCCTTCTCCGCGCTGCCGCCTATGCCTATGCCTAACATGCCGGGCGGGCACCAGCCTGCACCCATTTTTGGCACGACCTCCAGTATCCAATCCACTAGACTGTCATTCGGGTTGAGCATGGCCAACTTAGCTTTGTTTTCTGATCCGCCGCCTTTGGCCGCGAGGCTGATTTCCACTTTGTCACCCGCCACCAAGCTCACGTGCACCACGGCCGGCGTATTGTCTTTGGTGTTACCACGCTTGCCCGCCGGGTCACTGACGATGGATGCCCTGAGCTTGTTTTCAGGCAACATATAGGCACGACGCACGCCCTCGTTGACCATTTCTTCCACCGTCAACTGCGCATCCCATTGCACTTGCATGCCCACTTTAACAAAAGCCACCACGATGCCGGTGTCTTGGCATAAGGGCCGCTTACCTTCGGCACACAAACGGGAGTTACTTAAAATTTGTGCGATGGCATCTTTAGCGGCTGCCGACTGTTCGGCTTCATAAGCGCGGCCCAAGGCTTGGATGTAATCCAGTGGATGGTAATACGAGATGTACTGCAAGGCATCGGCCACGCTTAGGATGAAATCGTCTTGTTTTATGGTGCTCATATTGGCTGTACCCTGACTGTACGCTGGCTTACCTGGCCGATTTGGCGTAGGCAATGCTGTTGTTGATGTCTTTACGCAATATTTTACCATTTTTAGTGCGCGGAAAATCCTTGGTTAAATACACGGTTTTGGGGGTTTTGTAGGCGGCCAAATGCTGCTTACCAAATGCTAACAGCTCATCGGCCGTCACACTGGCATCGGGCTGTAAGATCACGTAGGTGACCACCAATAATTTGTCTTTTTCCAACGCTTCACCAACCGCGGCGCAATCGGCGACTGCTGGGTGCGATTTGTACACCCGCTCTATTTCATAAGGCGACACGCGGTAACCAAAGCTCTTGATGATGTCGTCTTTACGGCCCAAGAACCAGATGTAACCATCGTCGTCGTAACGCGCGTAATCACCGGTAAAGAACCAGCCGTCGTGTTTGTATTTAACCGTTTCCTCATCCAAATTCCAGTAGCGTAAAAACAAACCGGGGTCGGTGTCGGGCACGCAGATCATGCCTTCTTCGCCGGTTGGCACGGGCCCTAAGGTGTCTGGGTTAAGCAACTGAATGGCATGACCAGGTTGCGGAAAACCAGCTGAACCGGCGCGTATAGGCCTAAACACACTTTGGCTGAGGTAATAGGAGAACTCACTCATGCCCACGGCTTCAAATATGTCCCGACCAAAACGGCCGCGCCATTGTTGTAAGACCTCATCCGACAAATGCTCGCCGGCGCTCATGCAGTGGCGCAAGCTAGGCACATCGGCCTGTCCGGCTGTGGATTTCTGTATGATTTGACGGTAAATAGTCGGCACACCCACAAAAATAGTGGCGGCATGCTTGGCAATTAAGCGTGTCCATAAATCGGCATCGTTTTTACCTTCGTGCACGATCACGGTTTTACCCAAATACAAGGGATCCATCAAACCTGTGCCCAACACATAGGTCCAGTTAAATTTACCCGAATGCATGATGCGGTCTTGCGTTTGCTCGGAAAAATTAAACCAGTATTTAGCCGCAGGTTCACGGCCTATCAAGGCGCGGTGCGCGTGCAACACGCCCTTGGGGTAACCGGTGGTGCCTGAGGTATAGACCAAATACGCGGGATCGTCAGCCGCCGTGGGGTGGTTGCCTTCGCATTGGGTAATGGCCGCCAATTGTTGGCTTAAATCCCTCACATTGAGGCTGGCATGCGGCTGAATTTCGCCCACGCCTGATAGAAACACCTGTTTTAAGTTAGGCAAATTCGATAAATGGTCTTGCAAAGCTGGCCAAGCTGCCTTGTCCGTGACCAACACGCTAGCGCCAGAATCTTTAGCTAAATACGCCACTTCTTCGGCAGTCAGCAAGGTGGAGGTCGGCACAGAAACGCCACCACGTTTCATGGTGCCCAGAAACGCAATCGGGTAGTCCAAGCTATTAGGCAAACGGATTAACACCCTATCTCCCGCCGCCACGCCGCTATTACGCAACAACTGGGCAAACTGGTCGGTACGACTGGCCAATTCGGCAAACGTCATTTGCGAAGTGCCTAGGGCATCGTCCTCCACCACCATCGCCACCGTCTGCGCTATCGGCGTATGCAAATGCTTATCGGTGCACGCTGCCCCAATATTAAAGTGCTTAGGCACGGCCCACTGCCAGTCTGGAAATTTTTCAAATGTTTGCATGGTCTATCCTCTATCCGTTTTAGCGTTCTTGCACAAACAGCCGGTTTTTGGCTGCTGCATTTTTCTACAATATGGCGCCGTATGGCCAGTTTTGGCGTATCACTTGGGCTGGCAATAACTCCAGCACGTGCAAGGCGAAGTTTTTGTCTTCCGGGGTAATGGCTTGCAAGGCATGGGCACGCAACAAAGTTTGCAAGGCCTTACCAAACATAGGCGGATCCAACATCTCCCCTTCAAACTTAATCGCCCCACCGTGCAAGGCATCGGCCTCGATGGCGGCTTTCAGTATGCGTACTTTTTGATTCACTTCGGTGGGTGATGGCGTGTAGGCGGTTTTGCATAAATGGATGTGCCCGGGGTGTATCACTTGCTTGCCGGTCAAACCCATGGCCGCTTCTTGGCAGGCATGTTTGTAAACAATGCGTGATTCGTTATCGCCGTGCAAATCCAACCAACGGCGCACATCATGTGGCTCAACAAACTTATCCGGCATGATGTTGCTGCCAATTAAGGTTTCCACCCCGCCAATGACGCCCTTACCAGCAATACGCGCATCAAACATCAAATGATTCATGTAGAACTGCAACTCTTCTATCCAGTTTTCTGGCGTGATGTGTATGCCCATGGCTTTAGAAAAGTCATGGATACCAAACACCACGTGTTTAACCGTGCTGTATTGCAACAATTCAGGCGCAATTTTGAGCGACTTAGGGTGTTCAATAATGGGCTGTATGGTGATGTTGGGGTTAATCTCGATCAAGAAATTAGACAGATCGCGCACTTCCGCCGCGCCATAGGCCTCACCCGCTTTAGCCAGCATCACCACATCAATGTACTCCGACATGTCTTTGACCAACTGCATGTCCAATTCGTACTCATCGGTACGGAAGGAGTTAGCGCGTATGGCGATGGTGACCTTCTCGTTTACCTTGCGCAGCAAAGGCAGCTCTTGGCGCAACAAATCACGGCTCATTTCTTTTTGCCGACAACCGTCTTCCAAGTCAAAAATCAAGGTATGCGCTTGCGTGTGGTGCGCGTGCTTGCGCATACGCGCAGCGGCTTGCGTCAAGTCCTCGTATATGCCCAACGCCGGCGAGTATTTAACCGGCGGGTAATACAACTGAATGCCAGGCCAGCTCTCGCCTAACATGGCACTGTTGCTATAGCATTTGATTTTGCTTGAGTTTGTCATAATCGTTCTTTCACTTATGTAATGATGACTAAATTAGCCTTCGTTTTGGTCACGCGCACTTAATTTAGTAAGCACGCTTTGCAGCGCCTGGCCATCTAAGTTTTTTGCTTGCAAGGCCGAGACCTTGCCGGTGGACAACCGTAAAGTCACCACGTCTAAAAATTCGTTGTCTGGCAAGTCCAACAAAGCATCCAAAGCCAGCAATTCAGTTGGGCTTAAGCCGGCAAGGTAAGTCGAGGAAAAACGCTGCAAGACGATGTCTAACTCCAACAAACCGCGCCTGCAACGCCAACTTAGGCGCCGCACTTGTTCGTCCGTCATGTAGGGGCTGAGGGTCATGGTGGGCCTTATACCGCTTTAATCTCTATGTGTTTTTTTGCTTTGTTTTTATGCTCGCGGGCTTGCTCGAATTTCAAATCTTTAATTTTAGCAATGGCCGCATTGGGGTTAAGCTTTTTCGGGCACACTTCCACGCAATTCATGATGTTGTGACAACGGTATAAACGGTCTGGCTCTTCCAAGTTATCCAAACGCTCATCCAAGGCTTGATCGCGGCTATCCACCATGAAACGGTAGGCTTGCATCAAGCCGGCTGGACCGACGAATTTATCCGGGTTCCACCAGAAGGACGGGCAGGAGGTGGTGCAAGCGCCGCACAAGATGCATTCGTACAAGCCGTCTAATTTCGCTCGGTCGGCCGGCGATTGCAAACGCTCTGTCGTTGGCGGTGCATCGTTATTCACCAAATAAGGCTTAACCGAATTGTAGTTTTCAAAAAATTGCGTCATGTCCACCACCAAGTCGCGTATCACCGGCAAACCTGGCATAGGCCTTAACACCACGGGCTCTTCCAGATCGGTCAGCTTGGTGATGCAAGCCAAGCCATTCTTGCCGTTAATGTTCATGCTGTCTGAACCGCACACGCCTTCACGGCAGGATTTGCGTAGGCTTAAACTGTCGTCCAAGTCCTTAATACGCAACAAGGCATCTAGCAGCATTTGATCGCTATCTTCCAACGCCACCTCGTAATCCTGCATATAGGGCTTTTTATCCACGTCCGGATTAAATCGATAAATTGAAAATTTCATTTTTTTCATCTCTGTCTAGGCTTAAGGTAATAGGCGGTTTAATAAACGCGCACTTTAGGCTCAAAACTGGGCACGGTTTGTGGTTTTAAACGCACCGGTTTGTAGCTTAAGCGATGGCCCTCGCGGTAATACAAGGAATGCGATAACCATTTTTCATCATCGCGCCGCATGAAATCCTCACGCGCATGCGCACCGCGGCTTTCGGTTCTGGCTTCGGCGGCATGCATGGTGGCCAAGGCCACTTCCACTAAATTTTCCAGCTCTAAGGCATCCACCCTAGCGGTGTTGAATACTTGGCTCTTGTCCGTGATCACGGTGTTTTTAGCGCGCTCGGCCACTTTGTCGATTTCCACCACGCCGCTTTTTAGCAAATCCGGGAAACGGAAAACACCACAATGCGTTTGCATGGTGTCGCGCAATGCTGCGCCGACGTCTTTCACGCTTTCACCTTGGGTTTGTGTATCCAAGCGATTAAGTCTGGCCAGGGTTTTATCAAAAGCGTCGCTAGGCAAGGCTTTATGGCTGTTGTCTTTTTTTACTTCCTCCACCATTTTGTCACCGGCAGCACGACCAAACACCACCAAATCCAACAAGGAATTTGAACCCAAGCGGTTGGCACCGTGCACGGAAACGCAAGCGCATTCACCCACGGCGTACAAGCCATTCACCGCGGCTTGACCGCCAGTGGCATCAGGCACGATCACCTGACCTTGCAAATTCGTTGGTATGCCACCCATCATGTAATGCGCCGTGGGCACAATGGGGATGGGGTCTTTAACCGGATCGACATTGGCGAAGGTTTTCGCAATCTCGCGTATGCCGGGCAATTTGTCGTTGATCAACGCTTCGCCTAAATGGTCTAGCTTTAAGTAAACCGCGTCCTTGTGTTTGCCGACGCCACGACCGGCTTTGATTTCGGTAGCAATGGCACGGGAGACCACGTCACGACTGGCTAAATCTTTAGCATTCGGCGCGTAACGCTCCATAAAGCGCTCGCCTTCACTGTTCAATAAATAGCCGCCTTCGCCGCGCACGCCTTCGGTAATCAACACGCCGGCATTCAACACGCCGGTGGGGTGAAATTGCCAAAACTCCATGTCTTGCAATGGAATGCCGGCACGGGCGGCCATGCCTAGGCCATCGCCGGTGTTGATAAAGGCATTGGTGCTGGCTTTGAAGATGCGACCCGCGCCGCCGGTGGCCAGCAGCGTGGCTTTAGCCCGTATGCAATGCACTTCGCCGGTCTCTATTTCCAAGGCCAATACACCCAGCACATCGCCGTCTTTATCGCGCAACAAATCCAAGGCCAACCACTCCACAAAAAATTGGGTATTGGATTGGATATTGCGCTGATACAAAGTGTGCAACATGGCGTGACCGGTTCTATCGGCCACTGCACAGGTGCGGGAAATGGCCGTTTCGCCGAAATTTTGCGTCATGCCGCCAAACGGCCGCTGGAATATCTTGCCGTTTTCCAAGCGATCAAATGGCATGCCAAAATGCTCTAATTCATAAATGGCGGCCGCGGCGTTTTTACACATAAACTCGATGGCGTCTTGATCACCTAAATAATCTGAGCCTTTGATGGTGTCGTACATATGCCATAACCATTTATCATCCGCCACATTGCCCAGCGCCGCAGCAATGCCGCCTTGTGCCGCCACGGTGTGCGAACGGGTAGGGAATACTTTAGATAAAACGGCCACTTTTAAACCGGATTGGGCCAACTGCAGTGAGGCGCGCAAACCGGCGCCACCACCACCCACCACCAAAGCATCAAATACTTGCGTTGCAATTGCCATAAGCCATAAACCTTAAATAAAAAATAGTCAATTAAGCCAACAATAAATAGCTAGCCCAAGCCAAATACAGCCATAGCAAGAGCACCAAGCCTTTCAATAAAACCGCACGCAGGGTGTCATTGGGTACGTAATCTTTAAACACATCGCGTATGCCCAACCATGCGTGCAGGCTTAAAGCAAACCAGAACAACAGTGTCGCTAAACGCCACCAGCCTGGTTGGAAAAACGCTAGCCAGCTTTGGTAATCGGATGGTGCCAGCCAAAAAAAACGCCACACGGCCAGCACGCTGTATATGGCCATGGCCAAGCCGGTTAGGCGCTGGGATAACCAAGCGCGCATGCCGGGATAGCGTTTCGTTAAGAGTTCAATCAACATAATTTATACCCACAATGCAATGCTCACCACCAGCGTGGCAAACAAACCTAATACCATCACCACTTTACTGGTGTAACGGGCTTTCATGAGCGACGTCATCCAATGCACGTCCATGGCCAAGTGACGAATGCCGGCAAAGAAATGGTGAAAAAATGCCCAGGCCAAGCCCATCAGCACCAGCTTAATAAAAGGCGAATGCAGAAAGGCGATTACACTATCCAGATTGCTGGGCGAACTTAATGACAACTGCAATAGCAACAAAATGACCGGCAATATCAAGAACAAAGCGCAACCGGTGGCCCTATGCAAGATAGACACCAAGGCGTTAATCGGCAAGCGTATGGTGAGCAAATTTAAGTTTTTAGGCCGATTTTTTTTAGCTAGCTTTTGGTTCATGGTCTGTACTATTTAGCTTGTTGCGCTCTAGCGGCATCGGCCACCGCACCGGATACGCGTGCTAATAAACGTTTATCAAACGGTTTAGGAATGATGTAATCCTTACCAAAACTCAGACTTGTTAAGTTATAGGCCTGCAAGACATCTGCCGGCACTGGCTCGCGCGCAAGTGCCGCCAACGCATGCGCTGCGGCGATTTGCATTTCGTCGGTAATTTGTTTGGCTTTAGCGTCCAATGCACCGCGGAATAGATACGGAAAGCACAAGGCATTGTTTACTTGGTTAGGGAAATCTGAGCGGCCGGTCGCCATGAGAATATCATCACGCACGGCATGCGCGATGCTAGGCAGTATTTCCGGATCGGGATTGGCCAAGGCAAACACCACTGGCTTGGCCGCCATGAGTTTTAGCAGATCCGCCGACAAGGCATTGGCTGCAGACACGCCGATAAACACATCGGCACCCGGCATCACATCGCCTAAGGTTTTAGCAGCGCTTGGTGCCACAGCTAAACGCCGGTTGTTATCGTGCAAATCAGGTCGCGCCGTATCCAGCACGCCAGACTTATCGACCATGGTAATGTTGGTTGCCCCCATCAATTTAAGCAATCGCGCGCAGGAACAACCTGCTGCACCGGCGCCTAAAAATACAATTTTAGCGCCGCTTAATGTTTTTCCTTGCAACTCCAAGGCATTGGATAAGGCCGCGGCCACTATCACTGCCGTGCCGTGTTGGTCGTCGTGAAACACCGGAATATCAAGGCGCGCGCGTAATTCATTTTCAATGCGGAAGCAGTGCGGTGCGGCGATGTCTTCTAAATTAATGCCGCCAAAGGTAGGCGCGATGTTCACCACGGTTTCAATAAAGGCCTCCACGCTAGGTGCATTCACTTCAATGTCGAACACATCGATGCCAGCAAAGTGTTTAAACAACACGGCTTTACCCTCCATAACAGGCTTGCTGGCCAGTGGGCCCATATTGCCTAAGCCTAATACTGCTGTGCCGTCAGTAATAACGGCCACCAAATTGCCTTTGTTGGTATAACGGTAAGCATTGGCCGGGTCGCGGTTTATTTCACGCACTGGCACGGCCACGCCTGGGGTATAGGCGAGCGACAAATCGTCTTGGCTGGCACACGGCTTAGACGACTCAACGGACAATTTTCCTGGTTTAGGAAATTCGTGGTAATCCAGCGCACGTTTTTTTAAATCATCCATCGTCATTTACCTCTATTTAATATTGCACTCATAGCCAAGCTAAGGCTTAGCATCCATTCCAGCATCATTCCAATTCGTTCATGTAGTGGTGGTTGTCTGTGACGCACATGCCCAAGCGCCACTCCATGGGTTTATCACCGTAAGTAAAGGACACGCGCTCTATGCTTAAAATAGGCTCGTTCTCTTTCAATCCTAAGGCATGCGCCACCTCACCCTTAGCGCCCACAGCTTTCAGGCGCTCCTCTGCCCGCACCATGCGCACACCAAATTCAGATTCGTACATGCTGTACATAGACCCGTTGTTTTCTTCCACGCGGTTACCGTTTAAGCCTTTAAAGGCCGCCGCCGGCACGATAATGTGATCGAATATCAGCGGCCGACCAGAGAAGGTCAGCAAACGCTTTATCTCTATGATGGAAGCGCCGGCTTTTAAATCCAACACTTGCCCCATGCGCACATCGGCTTTGCCTTTCACGCAGGAGATAAATTCGTTTTTCAATAATTCTTTTTGGCCATCGACAGAGGTTAAGCGTAAAAAACGCAGCTTCATGTTGTCCGCGCTGTGGGTGGCGACAAAGGTCCCCTTGCCTTGCCGGCGAATTAAAATATTTTCCGTGGCCAAGGCATCGATGGCTTTTCTGACCGTGCCTTGACTGACCTTATAACGACCCGCTAGATCAATCTCACTGGGGATCATGTCGCCTGGACGCCATTCCCCACCAATTAAACTTTGCGTTAACAAGACTTTAATCTGATCGTAAAGTGGCTTGTAGCTTGGCGAATTGTAATGTTTGTCTATCATGATTGTTGATCTCATCAAAATTGAATTGCCTAAAAAAATCGGCCATTCATTCAGCACTAATTAGCAATGGCTTATTTATAGCATGCTATTTTTTAATAGTCTAGCATTTTATATCTTATATAAGACATAAGATATA
>JAIQBT010000077.1 GCA_020035195.1 Methylotenera sp. | reverse complement strand
TTGCCGTCTTCATCGGCCTGCAAAGGCAAATCGCTTTGAATGAATTCTTCCAGCGCATCAAGCAATTGCAACTTGTTGCTGATGGACAGTTCGATGTTAATGCGCTCTATGCCATCGGAATAATCACCCAAACGCGGCAAGGGAATGACCACGTCTTCATTGATTTTAAAGGCATTGGTGTGCTTGGCAATGGCGGCAGTACGCGCCCTATCCAGCCAGAATTTTTTACGCGCTTCTGGCGACACGGCAACAAAGCCCTCGCCATTGCGGGCATTGCATAAACGCACGATGTGCGAGGCCGCTTCACCCACGGCATTTTCATCGTCAGAAGCAATGTCGGCAATCAAGACCATTTTTGGCCGTTGCTGACGGGCCGCTTTGGTCGCGTAACCCACCGCTTTGATGTAACGCTCATCCATGTGCTCTAAGCCGGCCATCAAGACCAAGGGGTCTTTTTTGGCCGTCGCATCTAAATAATCTTTAATTTCCACGATGGCTGGAACGGCATGCGACACGTTGCCAAAAAATTCCAAAGCCACGGTGCGCACATGCTTAGGCATGCGATGCAAAATAAAGGTGGCGCTGGTGATTAAGCCATCGCAACCCTCTTTCTGTATACCAGGCAAGCCGGATAAAAACTTGTCAGTAACATCTTTACCAAGACCGACTTTCCTAAAACTGGGCCCAGCAATTTCCAAAATTTCCGGTTCGGCCAATAAGGTTTTCATGTCTTCCGCGTAACGGCTGACTTTAAATCGGGCGATGGCCACGTCATGGATTTTGCCTAAATTGTGATCTAGGCGCTGCACTTCCATCCACTGAGCATCCGGCGTCACCATGCGCCATGACGCCAAGTTGTCTAAAGCGGTTCCCCACAGCACGGCTTTTTTGCCGCCGGCGTTCATCGCCACATTACCGCCTATGCAACTGGCATCAGCACTGGTGGGGTCACAGGCAAATTCAAGGCCAGCATCACTGGCCGCTTCCATGGCACGCCGCGTCACCACGCCAGCACCGCATTCTATGGTCGCCACTTGCCGCGCCACCCCGGGTAAGGTGCGCATTTGCACCCCGCCGTGTTGGTCTAGTTTTTCGGTATTAATCACCGCCGACATGGGCGTCAACGGAATGGCGCCACCGGTATAACCGGTACCGCCGCCTCTAGGAATCACGGTCAAGCCCAGCTCGATACAGGCCCGCACCAAGGCCGCGATTTCTTTTTCCGTGTCCGGGGTTAAGACCACGAACGGGTATTCCACGCGCCAATCGGTGGCGTCGGTAACGTGCGACACACGCGCCAAGCCATCAAACTGCACGTTGTCTTTACGGGTGATTTTGCTTAATTTACTTAAGGCTTTTTTACGCAAATCGTAAGTTTGACGGAAATCCTCGGCAAACTTAGCGATGGCTTTTTGTGCGGCCAATACCATTTTTTGCACGCTAGCATTGGCTTTTCCGCCGGCATTGCGCTCTTCAATGGCGGCAATACGGTGCTTGAGCGCATCAATCAAGGCTTTACGGCGCTTAGGGTTTTCCAATAAATCGTCTTGCAAATACGGGTTGCGTGACACCACCCACAAATCACCTAAGACTTCAAAGAGCATGCGCGCACTACGGCCAGTTTTACGCTGGCTACGCAATTCGTTTAAGGTGTCCCAGATTTCTTCGCCAAGAAATCGTATGACGATTTCACGGTCTGAAAAAGAAGTGTAGTTGTAGGGAATTTCACGTAAGCGCTGATTTGCTTGCGGTTCGATGTGCTCAATATGGCTAGGTAGGGGTGCGTTCATTGGCTTTTAGATAAATAGCTTGGCTATTAAAAAATGCATTATAACATGTGGAATCACGGCAAATAAGCGTAAACGTTACATGGGTATTCGGCTAAATAGTAGCCACCACAATCCCCTGCACTAGGCCGTCTTTTTTCGAAAAAAATCCGTTAGACTAAGCGCATGCGCAAACACCGCCTAAAAATCAGCTTAGCTTTGATTGCCGCCTTAGTCATAGGCTACGGTCTGCTTCAGTTCCAACAGAATAGCCAAGCGCCAACCTTCACCTTCACCACGCTGGAGGGTAAAAAAATTTCCATGGCCGACTTGCAAGGCAAGCTGGTGTTGGTCAATTTTTGGTCCATCAACTGCTTAAGCTGCCTTAAGGAAATGCCGGAACTGCGTGAGCTATACCAACGCTACCACGGCCAAGGCTTTGAATTAATTGCCGTCGCCATGGACTACGATCCGCCCTTACAAGTGCTGGTCTACAGCCAGCAAAAACAGTTACCCTTCCCCGTCATGCACGACGGCTTGGGTGACATCAGTGCCGCCTTTGGCGAGGTCACCGTCACGCCCAGCCATTTTCTCTACAACCAGCAAGGCCAGCGTTTACAACGTACAATAGGCAGATTGGATACCAAGGCCTTGGCGGCCACACTAGAGCGTGAATTGGCCAAGCCCAATTAAAAAATTACCGATCTAAACAATCAAAGGATAGAGCTATGTTATGGGTTAAAGCGTTACACATTATTTTCGTCACCAGTTGGTTTGCCGGCTTATTTTACTTGCCGCGCTTGTTGGTTAACCATGCCATGGTCACCGACAGCGCCACCTCGGACAGGCTGAAAATGATGGAACAAAAACTCTACCGCTTTATGCTGCCCTTGGCCCTGTTAGCCTTAGGCTTTGGCTTGTGGTTATGGCTAGGCTACGGCATCAGCGGCCGTTGGATGCACCCAAAATTAAGCTTGGTCTTGCTACTCATTGGCTACCATTGGTATTGCGGAAAATTAATAGCGGATTTCAAGAGCGACAAAAATACCCGCAGCCACGTTTGGTACCGCTGGTTTAATGAGTTGCCGGTCATAGTGCTGACCATCATCGTTATCTTAGTGGTGGTCAAACCTTTTTAATGACGCGCCACTATTAAGATCAATCCATGGACTTTTATAATTCAGACGCGCTGATAGCCACGCTCAAGCTCAGAAGCAAAACGCCAAGTGGCCGCTTGCTAGGCGTGTTTGATGCCTTAGCCGATACCCCAAACCAACTTGGCATGACCAAGCCCATGTCAGTCTACCCCGAGCTGCTGGCTTTTTGTACCAAGCAAGCGCGTGCTTTAGGCGCAAACCAAGCCCAGGTATTGGCCGAGCACATCCTGTTAATTGCCATCAATGCCAGCATGCAAACCGAGCCACAAACGCGGCTAGCGTGTTTAAAGCACGGCAGAAAAGCTGCCCACGCACTGATTATGGCGCAGACCCACTGGGCCAGAATCTATTGGCTAGCCAGCAGGCCATTGCTTTACGGCATGGCGGCCAGCGTAATCTTGGTCCTGGCTGGCAGTCTGATGTTGGCCACGCCAAAACAGTTGAATCAGTTCAGCCGCCCATCAGCCAACTTGCTAGACAGCAATTTAACGGCAAAAGACGCCAGCTTGCTTTATGCAAAATACGAACAAATGCGCCAAGGCACCTGCCAATACCCAGAAGCATTACAAATCCCGGACCAAGACAAAGCCGTGTATTTAGAAAACGTGGTGGGCGGAAAACTCCCTACCAACCTCAAGGATCTAGCCATAGCCAACCATTATTTGGAAAAAGTCCGTTGCAATTTCACCCCCAAACTGATGGCCAATTCAACCAGTTAAGGCAAATAAGCATTGCAGGCTCTATATACAGATTAGTATAATCAAACCATGTCCACGCTACGCGATAAAATACTGGTCACTGCCACCACCTTATTCCAAACCCAAGGCATCAATTCAACCGGGGTGGACAACATCGTGGCCGCCGCCGGCACCACCAAAATGACCTTGTATAAATACTTCCGCAGCAAAGAATTATTGATACTGGAAGTGTTAACGCAAAGCCAGCACCAATTTCAAAGTTGGCTGCACAGCAAGCTCGATAGCCAAACGCAGCAACCTGCCGAAAAAATTCAAAAACTATTCGAGTGCATAGAAGAGTGGGTCAGCTCACCCGATTTTAATGGCATGGGGTTTATCAAAGCGGCCGCCGAATTTCCTAGCGAAGCCAACGCAGTGCACCAATTGTCGGCCGAGCAATCGCGGCAATTCAAAAGCTTTATCCGCAGCCTCGCCACGCAAGCCAATATCAAAGATGCCGAAGGCCTCGCGCTGCAGTTGTCCTTGTTGTTTGAAGGCGCCGTGCAAGCCGAGCAAATGCAACGCGGCTCAGGGGCGATGCAATACGCCAAAAAAGCCGCCAAAATTCTCATAGATGGGGCCATACGCCAATCCGCCTAATCTTAACGCTTGCTAGCCAGCGGCAAAAAATAAGATAATAGTCTTTTAACCTTAGCGCCAAACCTCATGCATACCCTTATTTGCGGCTCACTGGCCTTCGACACCATCATGGTGTTTCAAGATAAATTCAAAAACCACATATTGCCGGACAAAATTCACGCCTTAAGCGTGGCATTTTATGTGCCAGAAATGCGCCGTGAATTCGGCGGCACTGCCGGCAACATCGCTTACAACATGCAATTGCTGGAAGGCAACCCACTGATCATGGCGACCGTGGGTGACGATTTTGCCAGCTACCAACAATGGCTCACGCAAAACAAATTGGCCAGCACGCACATCAAAACCATAGCCAACACCTTTACCGCGCAAGCTTTCATCACCACCGACACCGACGACAACCAAATCACCGCCTTTCACCCAGGCGCCATGGTGGCTTCGCACGAAAACAGCGTTAACGATGCCACAGGCGTGACCCTCGCCATCATCGCGCCCGATGGCCGCGACGGCATGTTTCAACACGCCCGCGAATGCTTTGATGCCGGCATCCCCTTCTTATTCGATCCTGGCCAAGGCTTACCCATGTTTAATGGTGAAGAGCTGTTGCAATTCATAGGCATGGCCGACTACTTGGCCGTCAACGATTACGAATCGCAAATCATACAAGACAAAACCGGCTTAACATTAGAGCAGTTAGCCGCCCAAGTGAAAGCCCTAGTGGTCACCTTAGGTGGCAACGGTTCGCAAATTTATGCCGACGGTCAGCGCTACGACATTCCCTGCGTTAAAGCCATGACCCTAGTCGACCCGACCGGTTGCGGTGACGCCTACCGCGCGGGCTTGCTCTATGGCATTGCACGCGGCTGGGATTGGCCTACCTGCGGCCGTTTAGCCTCAACCATGGGCGCCATTAAAATTGAAAGCCGTGGTGGTCAAAACCACAAACCGACCCGCGCCGAAATTGAAGCCATTTACACCCAAGCTTTGGTGAACGAAACCAAGCTGGACGAAATCTAAGTTTTTAACATCAACATTGCAGGGCAACCTACCAGGAGACAGCCATGAACATAACACGACTATTAGGCATCACAGTATTAAGCATATTCTTAGCGGCGTGCGCCAGCTCAAATTCCGGTGGCGTTTACACCCGTGAGGAAGCCCGCAAAGTGCAAACGGTGCGCATGGGCGTGGTAGAAAGCGTGCGCTCCGTTAAATTAGAGGGCACCAAAACTCCAATAGGCACGGTCGCTGGCGCGGCCGTTGGCGGCGTGGCTGGCAACAGCATAGGCAAAGGCGACGACAACATCATAGGCGCGGTCATAGGCGCAGTAGTGGGCGGCTTAGCAGGTGCGGCCATAGAAGAAGGCGTGACGCGTAAAGACGCCTTTGAGATCACGGTAAAACTGGATAACGGCAGCTTAATTGCCATCGTGCAAGAAGCAGACGAGCAATTTAAAGCCGGCGATAAAGTGCGTCTGATTGAAAGCGGTGGCACCACTCGCGTTTCCCATTAAGCCCATGAGTAAAAGAAAACTCTGTCAATAAAACGTCACATTTCTGTCACGATTTCTTAATCTGTAAGCATTAAAGTCTCCTCAATTCAAAAGGAGACTTTAATGTTACCCAAACAAAGGCTACGCCCTTTAAATCATAGCGATAACGCCAAATACATAGACCTAGCGGTACCTAACCAACGCCGTCTAAGCATCAGTCTAGCCCGCACCCAAGTGGAAATAGAAGAAGCACAACGCTTACGCTACAAAGTGTTTGCCGAAGAAATGGGCGCGCAATTGCTAGGTACGGGCGGCTTGGATGTGGACGGTTTCGATCAGTATTGCGACCATTTAATCGTGCGCGACAGCGACACCAACCAAGTCATCGGCACCTACCGTATTCTTAGCCCATCCGCGGCTAACGAAGCCGGCGGTTACTATTCAGCCGGTGAATTTGATTTGAGCCGCCTTAGCCACTTGTTTGACAGAACAGTAGAAGTAGGCCGCGCTTGCGTGCACCAAAATTACCGCAACGGCGGCACCATCACCATGCTGTGGGCTGGACTGGCCAAGTACATGCAAATTCACAATTACGAATACATGATAGGGTGTGGCAGCGTCAGCATGTATGACGGTGGCCACGCCGCCGCCAGCTTGTACACCAAACTGGCCGACGATTATTTAGCGCCACTGGAATATCGCGTTTTCCCACGCAACCCATTGCTTAACGACGCCTTGCGCACCGACATGCAGGTGGCTTGCCCGCCGTTAATTAAAGGCTATTTACGCTTAGGTGCTTACATTTGTGGCGAACCAGCATGGGATCCCTATTTCAACACAGCCGATATGCTGGTAATGTTACCG
>JAIQBT010000001.1 GCA_020035195.1 Methylotenera sp. | reverse complement strand
CAGCGATGTTTCGTAACATGACCGCTTCATTGTTGCGTCACGAAGTCATCAAAACAACTTTGCCTAAAGCAAAAGAGTTGCGCAAGTTTGCAGAGCCATTAATCACATTAGGTAAAACGCCAACCTTGGCTAACCGTCGCTTAGCGTTCAGCCGCTTACGTGACCGTGATATCGTAGGTAAATTGTTCGGTGAATTAGGCCCACGTTATTTAACGCGTAACGGCGGCTACTTACGTGTATTAAAATGCGGTTTCCGTAACGGTGACAATGCTCCTATGGCTTTGGTTGAGTTGGTTGATCGTCCAGACACAGGCGCTGAAGTTGTTGTTGCTGAATAAGTAACTAGCGTGATCTAAAAAAAGCCAGCTATATGCTGGCTTTTTCTTTGCCTATTGGCCTTGGTTTATGAGGTCTACAATTTCTTCTAGCGTGAATGGCCAGCACAAAAGCTTGCCGGTATTTTTTCGTTCTAACACCGGTATTTTTAGTTCAAAGCGCGCTAATAAATCGGCATCCTCGGTTATCTCAATAATGCGCCAACTAAGCCCATGCGTCATGCTTAGCGTGGCCAACATCGCTTCGGCTTGCTCGCAGAGATGGCAATGGCTGGTGCTGTAAAGAGTGATATGGTTGCGCATCGGATCGGTGCCTAGGCCTTAGCTAAAAATAGTTAAGTGGCTGCAAAATTAAATCATAATAAAGGCGTGATACTATAACGCTGATAGAGGTTTTGTCGATTGTTCGTGCTAATTAAATTCGGGTCATTATGTCAGATATACAAGAATCTAAAGACAGCTTAAGTGAGAGCCTGCAACAGGTGATTAACTTATTGGATAAGCATAAGCTGGTCGAAGACCTTGTGCATCGGCAATCTATGCAAAACCACGGTTTGGTTGAATCGCTGGTCCATAAACAAAATCTACAAGAACTGCAAAAGAAGCTAGACCAACTCCACTCCGCCGACGTCGCTTACATACTTGAAGCGCTGCCGCTTGAGCAAAGGTTGGATGTTTGGGAGCTGGTTAAAGTTGAGCGCGATGGTGACATCCTTCTAGAAGTATCGGATGCCGTTCGACAAACCCTGATCGCGGACATGAACACCGACGAGTTGTTGGCCGCGGCCGAGCAGCTCGATACGGATGAGTTGGCCGATTTAGCGCCAGACTTACCCAAGGACGTATTGCAAGAGCTGCTCGATAGTCTGGATACGCAAAATAGAGCCCGTTTGCAATCCGCGCTGTCCTATGCCGAAGATAGCGTGGGCGGCATCATGGACTTTGACATTATTACCATACGGGAAAACATTAGCCTGGAAGTGGCTTTGCGCTATATGCGTCGGTTGGGTAGTCTGCCTGATCACACCGATAAACTGTTTGTGGTGGACAGAAACGAAATCTTGCTAGGGGTGCTGCCACTTAAGCGCTTAGTGGTACACGATTTAGCGGCCAGTGTGGCCGATGTTATGGCAGCCGATGCGGTGGTGTTCCATCCCGATGAAGCCGCTGATGAAACCGCTAAAGCCTTTGAGCGCTATGATTTGGTTACCGCGCCCGTGGTCGATGAAAACAATAAATTAGTAGGCCGAGTCACCGTGGATGCGGTGATGGACTTTATACGCGATGAAGCCGAAAGCGATAAGCTATCCATGGCTGGTTTGCGTGAAGAGGAAGACTTTTTCGCCTCCATATGGAAATCGGTGCAAAACCGTTGGGCTTGGCTGGCGCTCAATTTAATGACGGCCTTGGTAGCTTCCAGGGTCATAGGTATGTTTGAAGGCTCGATAGAGAAGATTGTAGCGCTTGCGGCATTAATGCCTATAGTGGCAGGCATAGGCGGTAACTCTGGCAATCAAACCACCACCATGATAGTGCGTGGTTTGGCCTTAGGTCAGGTGGCCTCTCACAATATGCAATCGCTGATTACCAAGGAGTTGGGCGTGGCCTTGCTCAACGGTTTAATCTGGGGTGGCGTGCTAGGCGTAATTTCATACGCGCTTTACGGCAACTTCAATTTAGGCCTGGTGATGATGGCCGCCATGACCTTGAATTTATTATTGGCGGCGCTCATGGGTGTGGTTATTCCACTGAGCATGAATAAATTTGGCCGTGACCCGGCCGTAGGTTCCAGCGTATTGATCACCGCCGTGACTGACAGCGGCGGCTTCTTAATCTTTTTAGGCTTAGCGACCATATTCCTGATATAAATGGGCAGGCAAGGTAGACAATGAATCAAGAAATCCAATTGGTCTGGTACGAGTTATTTGCGGATTTAACGACACCATTTGCTTTATGGCAATTTGCTATCATGGCCATCGCTGCCAGCTTAGCTTGGCTAATCAATGGCCTGTTGCGCGCCAAGGTGATGCGCAGCGCACCTGAGAGTTGGAAGCTAGGCATAGGTGGCATCAACCGTGTGTTATTGCCCTTGATTACGCTGATTAACTTACAGTTGGCTAATCTGCTATTGGCAATGCTTGATTGGCCGTCTGCCAGCTTCTTACACCTAGCCAGCACCTTGTTGTTGGCCTTGGTGTTGATACGCATCGCTGCCTACGGCGTGCGCTACATCATGGCGCCCAGTGGGATTGTTAAAACCTTAGAAAATAGCATCACCACCTTCATTCTGATCGTGTTGGGTTTGTACTTAAGTGGCTTGTTACCTCAGTTATTGGATGCGCTAGAAAGCGTGCAATTTAGCCTAGGCAAAAGTCGGCTTAACCTGCTATTAATACTGCAAGCCATACTCACCATCATCGCCACCATTTTCATCGCGCTGTCCCTAAGCCGCGTGTTGGAAAATAAATTGATGCGCAATACGCACATCAACATGAACATGCGCGTGGTCATGAGCAAGCTATTACGCGGCTTCTTATTAATTATTGCCTTACTGATCGGCTTGTCTGCCGTTGGTCTCGATGTGACGCTGTTATCCGTGTTTGGCGGCGCCTTGGGTGTGGGCTTGGGTTTTGGCTTGCAGCGTATCGCCAGCAATTACGTCAGTGGCTTTATCATCCTGCTGGATAGGTCCATGCAGATTGGCGATGTGCTGACCGTGGATAATCATTATGGCGTGGTCACCGATTTACGCACACGCTACTTAGTGTTGCGTAAGCTGGACGATACCGAAGTCATTATTCCCAATGAAATGCTCATCATCAACCCAGTGATCAATCACTCGCACACCGACCCCAAAGCCCGTGTGCAAATGCCGCTGCAGATCAGTTACGACAGTCCCTTAGAGCTTGCCATGCAATTGGTAGCCGATGCGGCCAAGCAACACCCGCGCGTGCTAACTACGCCTGCCCCTGTGGTTCAGATCAAAGGCTTTGCCGATAATGGCATAGACTTGCTTTTAACCCTGTGGATGCCAGACCCAGAAGAAGGGCCGGCGGCCATGCAGTCGGATGTCTATTTGGCGGTATGGCGGGCATTTAAAGCGAACAACATTGCCATCCCTTACCCGCAGCGTGAAGTGCGCATACTGGGCGCGGCGCCAACAGTTTAGCCTATTTGTTTTAAGCAATAAAAAAGCTCGCCTATAGCGAGCTTTTTTATTGCTTAAATAAACAGTGAATTATTTAAGTTTTGTTTCTTTATACAATACGTGCTGACGAACCACTGGATCAAATTTTTTGATTTCCATTTTGCCTGGCATGGTACGTTTGTTTTTAGTGGTGGTGTAGAAATGACCTGTACCAGCACTGGATTCTAATTTAATTTTTTCACGCATAATGTTCTACCTTAGATTTTTTGGCCAGCAGCACGCAAGTCAGCAAGAACGGCATCGATACCATTTTTGTCGATAGTGCGAAGGGCATTGTTAGTAATGCGCATGCTTACCCAGCGATTTTCGCTCTCAACCCAGAATTTGCGGTTTTGCAAATTAGGTAAGAAGCGGCGTTTTGTTCTGTTGTTAGCGTGAGAAACGTTGTTGCCCACCATTGGCTTTTTGCCAGTTACCATACATACACGTGCCATGGTTAAATCTCCAAACTTCTGCTTTTTTCGAAAGACCGCAATTATAGTACGAAAACTAATATTATCTCAAGGTAATTATCAATAATATTTAGGCTTAATTCGGCGCTTAATGCTTACCGGTGCTACCAAAACCGCCTTCGCCTCTTTCGCTGCTATCAAAATCGCCCACTAAATGGAAATCCGCCTGCACCACAGGCACGATCACCAGTTGTGCGATGCGCTCCATCGGGTTAATTTCAAACGCTGTATTGCCACGATTCCAGCACGACACCATTAATTGGCCTTGGTAATCGGAATCGATCAAACCCACCAGGTTACCCAGCACGATGCCGTGTTTATGACCTAGCCCTGAACGCGGCAAAATCAATGCGGCATAATAAATGTTGTCTAAATGGATGGCCATGCCGGTTGGAATCAAGGTGGTCTCGCCCGGTTGCAGGGTGATGGGGGCGTCTATGCAGGCCCGCAAATCCAAGCCTGCTGAACCGGCCGTCGCATAGCTTGGCATTTGTTGGTGTAAGCGGTCATCAAGAATTTTTAAATCAACAATAATTTTCATAAGCTTCTCAAAAATACCAATCATTAAGTAAGGGTTGAATTTAACTTAGCATTAAACACTACTTTTTAATGAAAATCACTATAGAGCTTTAATTGCTTAGTCAGTAGAATCTGCCCCATCTTAAGTGAGGTCTATATGAAACAAAATTTAAACTATAAAAAATTAACCCTGCAATTGGCTTTAGTCGGTTTAGCCGGCTTGGCATTGCCATCTTTTTCTGCAGACAGCGTTACCGCGCCTGTGGTGGTGACGGGTACGCGTATTGAACAAAACAGTTTTGATTTGCCTATGTCTATCAATGCCATCTCTGGCGATGCGATTCGTGATGGTCAGCAGCAAGTCAATCTTTCTGAAGTCGCCGTTAAAATTCCTGGGATAGTGGTTAACAACCGTAACCATGCGGCGCAAGAGTTGTCTATCACATCTCGCGGTTTTGGCCCAAGGTCGCAATTTGGTATACGCGGCATCCGAATCTATTCGGACGGCATACCTTTAACTATGCCGGATGGCCAGGGCACAACAGGTTTATTCAATTTGGATACGGCCGATCGTATTGAGTTTTTAAGAGGTCCTTTCTCGGCCCTGTATGGCAATAGCTCTGGTGGTGTGGTGCAAGTCTTTACAAAGAATGGTGGTCCAGAGAATGAATTATCCGCTGCCGGTTTTTATGGCAGTTATGGCACGCACAGAGAATCATTAACCTTCAGTGGAAAAAAAGATCAGCTTGATTATGTTTTGAATGCCTCTCACTTTGAAACAGACGGCTACCGAATCAATTCGGCTTATAAGCGCGATGTGCTGCACGCTAAAGTGGGCTTGCAATTGTCCAGTGACACTAAGGTCACCTTGGTTGCCACTGATTTTGATCAGCCCAATGCGAGAGACCCTGGTGGGCTGACATTGGCAGAATTAAATGCTAACCCAAGAAATGCCCGGACTTTTGCCATTACTAAAAATCTCCATAAAGATACCAAAAATACGCAAGCGGGCGTGACCTTAGATCACAGTATTTCAGATACCGATACAGTGAAAGCTATGACCTATTATGGCACGCGTAAAAATTTACAATTTTTATACAATGACACGGCTTCAGGCTATGATCGAAATTATGGTGGGGTCGATATTAACTGGACGCACAAAGGCCAGTTAGCCGGCAAACCTTTAAATTTCACGGTGGGTAGCAATTACGACTCCATGGAAGACGATCGCTATCGATACACGGGCACTTCTGTTGGCGTAATTGTTTCTGGCTCAACATTGGCTACCAGTGAAATTAATAAAGCCTACAATGTCGATCAATACTTTCAAGCGGAATGGAAGTTTCATGATCAGTGGGATCTTCATGCTGGCATAAGGCATTCCCGTGTCACCTTTGATAACACCGATAAATTGAACCATGCCTACGATCAGAAAAAGAGTTACGATAAAACCAGTCCTGTGTTGGGCCTTGTTTTTAAAGTAAATCCATCATTCAATCTATACGCTAACGCTGGGCAAGGTTTTGAAACACCAACCTTTGTTGAGCAGGCATACAACCTCCCAGCTAACCCTACTGGCAATAATCCAAACATTCAACCCAGCACCAGTGAGAATTTTGAGATTGGCGCCAAGGCTTTTTTGACGGACAGCACTTTGCTTAACCTCGCGGTATTTAATGTGAAAACCAAAAAAGAAATTGTGGTTGACAGTAGTGATGTTGTGACGGTTTACAAAAATGCTGGTGATACAGAGCGTAGCGGTCTTGAGTTGTCAATTGATAGCGACTTAGGCAACAACATCAAGGCGTATTTGGCGTATTCGTATTTAAATGCTGAATTTAAAGATGCGTTCACAACAGGCTCAAACAGTATTCTGGCGGGCAATAAAATCCCTGGCACCTATAAAGATAGACTTTACACTGAGCTGTCATGGAAGCATGCTCCGTCTGGTTTTAGTTCGGCAGTAGAAGGCATTTATTCCAGCAAGACCTATGCTAATGACACCAATGCCGTTAAGGTTGGCAACTATGGCATGTTTAACTGGCGTGGCGGGTTTACGCAAAACGTAAATAACTGGAAAATCAATGAGTACGTGCGAGTGGATAACGTCACTAATAAGTTCTTCGTTTCCAGTGTGAAGGTAAACGATGCTTCTAGATTTTATGAGCCAGGCTTACCTAGAAATTGGGCAGTGGGTCTAAACGCTAGCTATAGCTTTAAATAGCCTTTAGTTGTTAAAGCATGCTCACCACATGCTTTAACAGCAATTCGGCAATCGCACTTTTTGGCGCGCGTTCTAAGGGATGCGCGCCATTTTTGTCTA
>JAIQBT010000012.1 GCA_020035195.1 Methylotenera sp. | reverse complement strand
GCCTTGCCCACACCTTAAATCCTGTTGTCATGATTAGCAATAAAGGCTTATCCGAGGCGGTGATGAAAGAAATTAACGTCAATTTAGACGCCCACGAATTAATTAAAATTAAAGTCATGAGCGATGACAGGGCCTTGCGCGCACAAATGCTGTTGGACATTTGCCAACAGACTAATGCTGTTGCCGTGCATCAAATCGGTAAACAATTGGTGGTGTACCGCGCATCGACCAAACCTAAAATCGTCGTGCCGCAGAAATAAAGCCTTACCTTTTTAGCACCACCACGAAGCCCAACAAGCATTGCAAAATATAAGCGATGCTGGCCACACCGTGCCAAGTGGCAAACCGATCAGAAAACACACTTTGCATGACATCGCTAGGCAAGGCGTCGGCTTTTAATTGAGCCAATATCGGTTGTATACCGAAATGGCCGGCCAAAACCAATAATAACATCACGACCAACGCCCAAAAATAGCCTTGTTTCAAGGCTTGGGTGCCATAAGCAAACAGGCGTTGCAGCAATAAGAAAAATGCTGAGAACAGACCCAAATAGGCCAGGTAGGTGAAAAACTGACCGGCTATTTGGCCCGCCAATTGATTGTCTGGCAAGGTGCTGAACAATACATAGGCCACCGCGCCTACCGTCCACAGGGCGCCTACCCAGAAAGTTATTAATAACAAACTGAATTTATCCGACCAATTATTTTTCATCGTCACCACCTCAAGCTGTGCTGCATTAAATGTATTGAACGTCTAAAATCTCGTATTCTTTCACACCACCCGGCGCCATGACTTCTGCCACATCGCCTTCTGATTTTCCAATTAAACCACGCGATATCGGTGAGCTGATGGAAATTTTACCGTTTTTAATGTCGGCCTCGTCGTCACCGACAATTTGGTAACTAATGATGGCGCCACTTTCTAAATCTTCTATGCGCACGGTGGCACCGAATACACAGCGACCGTCGGCATGCAAGGTGGCTGGGTCTATGATCATGGCGTTGGATAGTTTGGCTTCCAGCTCAGATATGCGGCCCTCAATAAAACTTTGCCGTTCTTTGGCTGCTTCGTATTCGGCATTTTCCGACAAGTCACCTTGCGCGCGCGCTTCAGCAATGGCCTGAATAATGTCCGGACGATCGACACTGCGCAAACGCAATAACTCTTCTTTTAATAGCGCGGCACCTTTAACGGTAACGGGAACTTGTATCACTGCCATGTTGAAAAACCTCTGAATAAAAAACAAACCACACCCAATCTGAGTGTGGCTTTAAAAGTACAAATGAATTGTGTTTGTTAAAAAATGTCGGACAAAGTGTATTTTAAGCCAGCTTTTTATGCAAGTCTTGTAAGGATTCCACCGTCAACTCTTGCATGTGCGCCATACCTATGCAGGCGGCTTTAGCGCCAGCCAGCGTGGTGTAATAGGTGACTTTGTTTTGCAAAGCACTGCGCCGAATTTCGTAGGAATCGGCCACGGCACGCTTGTCTTCCGTGACATTGACGATGAAGCTGATGTCGTTATTTTTTATCATGTCAACGATGTGTGGACGACCCTCGGCCACTTTGTTGACGAACGACACTTTTAAGCCATTGGCGGTCAATGCCGTCGCCGTGCCTTTGGTGGCGACCAACTCAAAGCCCAAATCGTGCAAGGCATGGGCGATTTCCACCACTTTGTTGTAGTCTTCCTTACGCACGCTGATGAACGCACGACCGCCTTCAGGAAGCTTGGTGGATGCGCCTAGTTGCGACTTCAGGAAAGCCTCAGCAAAGGTAGCGCCTACGCCCATCACCTCACCGGTGGATTTCATTTCTGGGCCTAGAATCGTGTCCACCCCTGGGAATTTAATGAAGGGAAAAACGGCTTCTTTCACTGAATAGAACGGTGGAATGATTTCACGGGTCACGCCTTGCGCTTTAAGCGAGGTGCCTATCATGCAGCGCGCAGCCACTTTAGCCAATTGTAATCCGCAGGCTTTAGAAACAAAGGGCACGGTGCGCGATGCACGCGGGTTTACTTCTAAGACGTAAACGGTTTTACCTTGGATGGCAAATTGCACGTTCATCAGACCAACCACGCCCAAAGCACGGGCCATTTGTTTGGTTTGCTCACGCAATTCATCTTGCAACTTGGCCGACAAACTGTATGGCGGTAATGAACAGGCAGAATCCCCGGAATGCACACCGGCTTGCTCCACGTGTTCCATGATGCCACCTATAATGACGTCGCCAGTGTTATCGCACAGGGCGTCGACATCGACTTCCAAGGCATCGTTTAGGAATCGGTCTAACAATACCGGCGACTCGTTCGATACTTTCACTGCTTCGCGCATGTAGCGCTCAAGTTGTGACTGCTCTTGGACGATTTCCATGGCACGGCCACCTAGCACATAGCTAGGCCTAACCACCAAAGGGTAGCCAATTTCCAAGGCCAAGCGTATCGCTTCTTCTGGCGTTCTGGCGGTGCGGTTAGGCGGTTGTTTTAGGCCCAATTCTTGCAGCATTTTTTGGAAACGCTCACGGTCTTCGGCTTTATCAATCGCATCCGGGGTGGTGCCTATGATGGGCACGCCGGCTTTTTCTAAATCACGCGCTAATTTTAATGGGGTTTGACCACCGTACTGCACAATCACGCCTACCGGTTTTTCTATGGCCACAATTTCCAGCACGTCTTCCAAGGTCACCGGCTCAAAATACAAACGGTCTGAGGTGTCGTAATCGGTGGACACGGTTTCTGGGTTGCAGTTAACCATGATGGTTTCATAACCGTCTTCACGCATGGCAAAGGCCGCGTGCACACAGCAATAATCGAACTCTATGCCTTGGCCTATGCGGTTAGGACCGCCGCCCAAGATCATGATTTTTTTCTTATCGCTAGGCGCAGCTTCGCATTCTTCTTCGTAGCTGGAATACATGTAAGCGGTGTTGGTGGCAAACTCCGCCGCACAAGTATCCACGCGTTTGTATACAGGACGTACTTGCAAGGCTTGGCGATACGCACGCACCGCGTGTTGATCGGTATTAAGCAAAGTGGCTAATCGCCTGTCAGAAAAGCCACTGCGTTTTAATTTCAGCATGGCGGCTTTATCCAGGTCAGCAATCTGCTTGCCTTTCAATGCTTGTTCACGGTCTATTAAATCTTTAATTTGCACCAAGAACCAATGATCAATCTTGGAAATGTCATACACCTCAGCCACGCTTAAGCCCATTCTAAAGGCGTCACCAAGGTACCAAATGCGCTCAGGCCCTGGCACACCCAATTCTTTGGTGATCAAATCCATATCGGTGGTTTTTTCATCCAGGCCATCCACGCCCACTTCCAAACCGCGCAAGGCTTTTTGGAAGGATTCTTGGAAGGTGCGGCCTATGGCCATCACTTCGCCCACCGATTTCATTTGCGTGGTTAAACGCGAATCGGCTTGCGGGAATTTTTCAAAGGCGAACCTTGGTATCTTGGTGACCACGTAATCGATGGACGGCTCAAACGAAGTCGGCGTCGCACCACCGGTAATTTCATTGCGCAGCTCATCCAGGGTAAAACCCACGGCCAACTTGGCGGCCACTTTGGCAATCGGGAAACCGGTGGCCTTGGAGGCCAAGGCAGACGAACGCGACACGCGCGGGTTCATTTCAATGACGATCATGCGCCCGTCGACGGGGTTAATGGCGAACTGCACATTTGAACCACCGGTGTCTACGCCAATTTCACGCAGCACAGCCAAAGAGGCGTTGCGCATGATTTGGTATTCTTTATCGGTCAGCGTTTGTGCTGGGGCCACGGTGATGGAGTCGCCGGTGTGCACACCCATGGGGTCTAAGTTTTCTATAGAACAGATGATGATGCAATTGTCCGCAGAGTCGCGGACCACTTCCATCTCGTATTCTTTCCAACCAAGCAAAGATTCTTCTATCAGTAACTCGCTGGTCGGCGAGGCATCCAAACCGCGTTCGCAGATGGAGACAAATTCTTCACGGTTGTAAGCGATGCCGCCACCGCTGCCGCCCATGGTAAAGGACGGGCGGATAATAGCTGGGTAGCCTATGCCTGGCTGCACTTGCAAGGCTTCTTCCATGCTGTGTGCGATCACCGAATGGGCTGAACCTAAGCCTATCTTGGTCATGGCTTCTTTAAATTTCTGCCTGTCTTCGGCTTTATCAATCGCTTCTTTAGACGCGCCTATCAGCTCCACTTTGTATTTCGCTAAGACACCATGCTTGTCCAAATCCAAGGCACAGTTAAGCGCGGTTTGCCCACCCATGGTAGGCAATAACGCATCGGGGCGCTCTTTAGCAATAATTTTTTCCACCACCTGCCAGGTCACCGGCTCTATGTAGGTCGCATCGGCCATTTCCGGATCGGTCATGATGGTCGCTGGATTGGAGTTCACCAGAATGACGCGGTAACCTTCCTCACGCAAGGCTTTACACGCCTGCGCACCCGAGTAATCGAACTCACATGCTTGACCAATTACGATAGGCCCTGCGCCTATGATTAGTATGGATTTAATGTCTGTACGTTTTGCCATAATTTTTCAGTGTTAGTCTTGAGAGGCCGACCTTTAGTTGAAGCGCTTAGTTAGCGCGGTTCAACAAAGACAAGCGACGAATGACTACTTACTTTTTTCCATTAATTCAATAAATTGATCAAACAAATAACTCATTTCTGTGGGGCCGGGGCTGGCCTCAGGGTGACCTTGAAAACTAAAGGCCGGCTTATCGGTGCGCGCTATGCCTTGCAAACTGCCGTCAAACAAGGACACGTGCGTGGTCTTTAGGTTGGCCGGCAAGCTAGCGGCATCCACTGCAAAACCGTGGTTTTGACTGGTGATGTAAACGCGCTTGGTTTTGATGTCTTGCACCGGGTGGTTGGCACCGTGGTGACCGAATTTCATTTTGTGCGTTTTAGCGTTGCTGGCTAAGGCCAACAATTGGTGACCCAAGCAAATACCAAAAGTAGGCACGCCCGTATCAACAATGGTTTTGATCGCCGCAATGGCATAATCGCAAGGCGCCGGATCGCCCGGACCATTGGACAGAAACACGCCATCCGGTTGGTAGGCCAATACATCTTGCGCCGTGGTTTGCGCCGGCACCACGGTGACCTTGCAACCACGCGACACCAACATACGCAAAATGTTACGCTTGACGCCATAATCATAGGCCACCACGTGGAATTTTTTAGCTGGCGCCTCAACAAAGCCCTGCCCTAAAGCCCACTCAGCTTCGGTAAACTCATACGCTTTGCTGCAGCTAACCACTTTAGCCAAATCCATGCCGGTCAAACCAGGAAAGCCTTGAATCAAGCTCATGGCGGCGGCAATGGCTTTCACCTCATCCGCTTCACCGGCAATGATGACACCGGTTTGGGCGCCTTTTTCACGCAGGATACGGGTTAATTTACGCGTATCGATATCGGCAATGGCGACCACTTTATTGGCCACCAAATACTCGCTTAAAGATTGGCTGTTTCTGAAATTGCTGTGAATTAAAGGCAGGTCACGAATGATCAAACCGGCGGCATAAACCTGGCCAGACTCGACGTCCTCCTCGTTGACACCGTAATTGCCGATGTGCGGGTAGGTCAGGGTAACAATTTGTTTAGTGTAAGACGGGTCGGTGAGGATTTCTTGGTAGCCGGTCATGGAGGTGTTGAACACCACTTCGCCCACGGTTTGGCTTGCGCTGGCCTGACCAGAAATCCCAATAGAGCTACCACGAAACACAGTTCCATCTGCAAGTACTAGTATGGCGGGCAGGTTTTGTGACACGGTAACTCCTTGTTTTAGTTAGCTTAAAATAGTTCAAGCCAGCTAATGATAATTTTTATAATCGTTGTCCATCATGAACGGATGGTAGATACGCAAAACGGGATGAGTTGTTATACTCTTCCCGTTTCAGAATTAACGAATTATAGCGAAAATCGGCTCGCATTTCAACGTCGTATTGCAAAATAGCCATGGAATAATTTAAGCTCAGCAGGCTGGCGAAGGCGGCTTAATCTCTAGCGCAAATTAAGTACATCCTGCATATCAAATAAGCCATGCTGTTTGCTGCTTAAAAATTTTGCGGCACGCAATGCGCCCAAGGCAAAGGTGGCACGACTGCTGGCTTTATGCGTCAATTCAACCCGTTCGCCGGTGCCGGCAAACAAGACCGTGTGATCGCCCACCACGTCGCCGCCGCGCACAGTAGCAAAACCTATGGTGCTCGGATCGCGCTCACCGGTGACGCCCTCGCGGCCATACACAGCACAGGCTTCCAAATTACGGCCTAAGGCACTAGCTGCTGCCTCACCTAAACGCAAGGCCGTGCCGGACGGCGCATCCACTTTATGCCTATGGTGGGTTTCTAATACTTCGATGTCGTAGCCGGTATTCAACACCTTGGCCGCCGCTTGCACCAAGTTAATCAGCAAGGTCACACCCACGCTCATATTAGGCGCAAAAACGACGGCGTTTTGTTTGGCCGCAGCTTCTATGGCTAACTTTTGCTCGGCACTAAAACCGGTGGTGCCTATGATCATTTTTATCTGGTGTTTTTGGCAAGCGGCCAAGTAAGCCATGCTAGCTTCCGGACGCGTAAAGTCGACCAGCACATCGGCGTTTTTTAGAGCCTGATCAATATTGTCGGTGACTTTCACCCCAGACACGACACCCAATTGCTCACCGGCATCGCGGCCAAGCTGCGGGTTGCCGGCGCGATCTAAGGCGCCGTGCAAGACCAAATCACTATCAGCAAACACCGACTCCAACAAGGCATGGCCCATGCGACCTGAGCAACCAGCAATAACAATTTTTAAAGGATTAGCCATACATTAACTACCTGATAGATTTTAACAAACGGTCTTAAAAGCCAATTTTTTCCAGCATACGGTCGAACAAGCTAGGCTTGGCCGTGGCCGGCAGCTCTTTAGCTTTAGGTAATTCTGCTGCGGCAGCGGGCGGCGGCGGCACTGCTTGCTCAGCCGCAGGCGGCGGTGCGATGT
>JAIQBT010000074.1 GCA_020035195.1 Methylotenera sp. | reverse complement strand
TATTGATAATAAAGTCGTGCAAGTGGTGTTCATCAATAACGATGGCAGTGAAGGGGTAGAAGCAGGTAAGAAATACGACGTGCCCGCCAAAGCACAATAAGCCGCCAGTCCCAATAAAGCATTGCTAAATTATAAAAAAACCGGCCTTAAACTAAGGCCGGTTTTTTTGTGCATACGGCACATAACAGGCTACAATTTGAGTCATGCTTAAGTCCTCCGTTTTATTCAACCCCCTGTGTTTATTTTTATTGGGCGCCACCTGTGTGCTGGGTTTTGCGCCCTTTTATTTATACCCCCTCAGCTTAATCTCCTTGGCTAGCTTATGCTACGTTTGGAGGCAATGCGACAGTCCCAAGCAAGCCGCACTCGCCGGCTTTTTTTATGGCTTAGGTCTATTCTGCCTAGGCATCTACTGGATCTACATCAGCTTGCACGATTTCGGCCACATGCCAGCTTGGATGGCGGCCTTAGCGACCTTGCTGCTTTGTGGCTTTATGGCTTTGTTTCCGGCCTTAGTTGGTTGGCTCAGCCTGAAAGTAACGCAATCGCAATCGACACAATTGCTGATGGCCGTGCCGGTATGGTGGGCATTGGCCGACTGGACGCGCAGCTGGATTTTCACCGGCTTTCCTTGGCTAAGCATAGGCTACAGTCAAGTGCCAGCCAGCCCCTTAGCCGGCTTCATGCCCATACTTGGCGTGTATGGCGTAACACTCATCACGGTGGCCATCGCGTGCGCCATGGCTTATTGTTTACGCCCAGCGCAGCAGGCCCTTAAACTTAAAAAGCAGCTAATCTATGCCATGCTCAGCGTCACTTTGCTGGGGACTTTATTGCAGCAGGTGGAATGGACAAGCCCACAATCTACACCGATTAAAGTCGCTTTGTTGCAGGGCAATATTGCGCAAGATTTAAAATGGTCGCCCGACATGGTTGAGCATACCTTAGTGCGCTATTTGCACATGGCTGAGGCCAGTGATGCGCGCTTAATTGTCATGCCAGAAACGGCTTTACCTATGCTCTCCAGTAATTTGCCAGAAGCCTACCGCTTGCGCTTACAAGCGCTAGCAAAAAAAAATAATGGCGCCGTGCTAGTGGGTGTGATCGAACACGAGCACGACCAGTATTTCAACAGCATGCTCAATGTGGCGGGGGCCGATAGCGAGGTTTACCGCAAGTCGCATTTAGTGCCATTTGGTGAATTCATTCCATTAAAAGCCGTGTTTGCCTGGATCTACCGCGATTGGCTGAATATGCCCTTAAGTGATCTATCGCGTGGCAGCTTTGCGCCGCAACCTATGCTTATCGCTGGGCAAAAAGTAGCCATTAATATTTGCTACGAGGACGTGTTTGGTGAGGAAATTGTACGGCAATTGCCTGCCGCCACCTTGTTGGTTAATGCCAGCAACGATGCTTGGTATGGACAATCGATTGCGGCAGATCAACACCTGCAGTTTTCACAAGCGCGCGCCATGGAAACCGGTCGTACGGTGTTGCGCGCCACCAATACTGGCGCCACGGCCATGATAGACCGCCATGGCCGAGTGCTGGCCCAGGCCCCGCATTTTAGCGTCAGCACCTTAAGCGTCATGGCGCAAGGCTATAGTGGCAGCACCCCGTATGTGCGTTTCGCCAACAGCCTGGTTTTGCTGCTGTGTTTACTGGGCTTATTGCTTATTTTTGTGCCTAATTTTTTGGCAAGTCGAGCTAAAACAAAGTAAAATTCATGCTTTGCTAATTGCGGCATAAAGCCCAACTGAAACGACAGACATCCAATATGGCGCTTACTTTTCAACAAATTATACTTACCCTGCAAACATATTGGTCTGACCGCGGTTGCGCCTTACTGCAACCGTATGACATGGAGGTTGGGGCAGGCACTTCACACACGGCCACTTTTTTACGATCACTGGGCCCAGAACCTTGGCAAGCCGCTTATGTGCAACCGAGTCGTCGTCCTAAAGACGGACGCTACGGCGAGAACCCCAACCGTTTGCAACACTATTATCAATTTCAGGTGGTGTTAAAACCCGCCCCAGCCGACATACTGGAGCTGTACCTTGGCTCCCTGACGGCGCTGGGTTTTGATTTGAAGAAAAACGACATACGCTTTGTTGAAGACGATTGGGAAAATCCGACCTTAGGGGCTTGGGGCTTGGGCTGGGAAGTTTGGCTGAACGGCATGGAGGTCACGCAATTTACCTACTTCCAGCAGGTGGGCGGCATTAATTGCAAACCCATTACCGGTGAAATTACCTACGGTTTAGAGCGTTTGGCCATGTATTTGCAAGGCGTGGACAATGTCTACGATTTAACCTGGACCACCGGTCCAAACGGTGAGCGTTTAAGTTACGGTGATGTGTATTTTCAAAATGAAAAAGAGCAATCGGCCTATAACTTTGAGCATTCGGATGCGGATTTCTTATTTACTGCGTTTACTGCGCACGAAAAGCAAGCCCAGCATTTAATTGAAAACCAATTGGCTTTGCCGGCTTACGAACAAGTGCTGAAAGCCGCCCATACCTTCAATTTATTGGACGCACGTGGTGCTATTTCGGTGACCGAACGTGCCGGCTACATAGGGCGCATTCGAAATCTAGCAAGATCGGTTGCCGCCAGTTACTTAGACAGCCGTGCCCGCTTAGGCTTTCCTATGGCGCCTAAAGATTGGGCGGATGAAGTGTTAACCGATTTAGCTAAGAAAGCCGCCGCATGAGTCAAAAAAATCTGTTAGTCGAATTGTTTGTCGAAGAGTTACCACCCAAGGCCTTAAGCAAACTGGGTCAGGTGTTTGCTGAGGTCTTGTTTGAGCATTTGCAAGCGCAGGGTTTGGTCGACGCCAACAGTGTGCTGACCGCATATGCCACGCCACGCCGCTTAGCCATGCATGCCACGGCGGTGCAGGCACTTGCGGCAGATAAAACCAGTGTGCAAAAACTCATGCCTGTCAGTGTTGGTTTGGACGCCAATGGTCAAGCAACACCGGCCTTAATTAAACGCTTAAATGGCCTAGGCTTGGACGAATCTGCAGTCCAAAACCTCAGCCGTCAAATGGACGGTAAAAATGAGGCCTTGTTTATTGAAATCCAACAAAAAGGCCTCGGCCTTAAAGAGGGTTTGCAACTGGCCTTAACCGAGGCCATCGCCAAACTGCCCATCCCTAAAGCCATGACTTACCAATTGGCCGACGGTTGGACTAACGTCAATTTTGTACGGCCCGCCCATGGCTTGCTTGCCATGCATGGCACTGAGGTGTTGGCGGTCACGGCACTTGGTTTAAGTGCGAGCAATCAAACCCAAGGTCACCGCTTTGAGGCCAAGGTGTCGCCCTTAGTCATCAAGAATGCCGACAGTTATGCGGGACAGCTTAAGAATGAGGGCGCGGTAATCGCGAGTTTTGCTGAGCGTCGTGCGGAGATCTTGCGCCAACTCAATGCCGCGGCTGCCAAAGAACAACTTAAACCCATAGACGACGAGGCCTTGCTGGATGAAGTGACGGCCTTGGTTGAGCGTCCCAATGTCTTGCTTGGCCAATTTGAAGCGGTGTATTTGGATGTGCCACAAGAGTGTTTGATCTTGACCATGAAGGCCAATCAAAAGTATTTCCCCTTGTTGGATGCCCAAGGTAAATTGACCAACCGTTTCTTGATCGTGTCCAACATTAGCCCAGACGATGCCAGCGCCGTGGTTGGCGGTAACGAGCGCGTGGTGCGCCCGCGTCTGGCCGATGCCAAATTCTTCTTTGATCAAGACCGAAAGAAAACACTGGCCAGCCGTTTGGGCAATTTGAATAAAGTGGTTTACCACAACAAGCTGGGTTCGCAAGGTGAGCGCAGCGCTAGGGTAAGTGCGATTGCCAAAGCCATCGCCATGCAATTAGGGGGCACCGATTTGGCCGCGCAAGCGGAGCAGGCGGCGCAATTGGCTAAAGCCGATTTAGTCACCGACATGGTGGGTGAGTTCCCTGAGTTACAGGGCATCATGGGGCGCTATTATGCACAACACGAAGGCATAGCCGATGCCGTGGCGTTTGCCATCGAAGACCATTACAAACCACGTTTTGCTGGAGACAGTTTGCCACGCAATCCTGTCGGTATCGCCGTGGCTTTGGCCGATAAATTAGAAACCCTGGTGGGCTTATTTAGCATAGGGGAAAAACCCAGTGGCGATAAAGATCCGTTTGGTTTGCGTCGTCATGCCCTGGGCGTGCTGCGCATGCTGATGGAAAATAACTTGGCTTTGGACTTGTCTGCATTGTTGACCAGTGCCGCCAGTGGCTTCCCTGCGGTCAGTGAGGACGCGCGACAGGCGGTTTCGGTATTCTGCTTTGATCGCTTGGCTAATACCATGCAAGAACAAGGCTACAGCGCGCTGGAAGTGGAGGCCGTACTCAGTCAAATGCCGGAACAGATTCATTTGATTCCTAAGCGTTTGGAAGCGGTTAAAGCCTTCTCTGCCTTGGCAGAAGCCCCAGCCTTGGCGGCAGCGAACAAACGGGTAAGCAATATACTGAAAAAAGTGGAAGCGGTCGTGCCTGCCGAAGTGAACGCTAACTTATTGCAAGAGCCCGCAGAAATAGCGCTTAATCAGGCATTGGTAGGGGTGCTGTCAGAAGCCAATCGCTTGTTTGAACTGGGTGATTACACGGCTTCATTGCAATCCTTGGCCGCCCTTAAAGCGCCGGTGGATGCATTTTTCGATACGGTCATGGTCAACGCAGACGATCCGGCATTGAAAGCCAACCGTTTAGGTTTGCTGGCCTTGTTGCACCAAACCATGAACCGCGTTGCCGACCTATCCAAATTAGCCAGCTAAGCTGACCGACCAATGAAGTTAGTGATTTTAGATAGGGATGGCGTCATCAATCGTGATTCCGCCAATTTCATCAAAAGTCCCAGCGAGTGGATCGCTTTGCCCGGTAGTTTAGACGCGATCGCCTTGCTTAATCAATCCGGTTATAGGGTGGCGGTGGCCACCAATCAATCGGGGATCAGCCGTGGTTTGTTTGATATGGCAACCTTAAATAGCATACACGAGAAAATGAACCGTGAATTAGCGGTGGTGGGTGGCCGTATCGATGCGGTGTTTTATTGCCCGCACGCTGCGGATGACCATTGCCGTTGCCGTAAACCGGACGTGGCCATGGTGGAAGACATTGCCAAGCGCTTTGCCGTGGAAATGCAGGGGGTGCCGGCCGTGGGTGATGCCTTAAGGGACTTGCAAGCGTTTGCCGCGCAAGGTTGTCAGCCTATATTGGTGTTAAGCGGCAAGGGCGAGGCCACCCTAGCCGCGTCTAAACAATCGGCAGATCAAGCCTTACCTGCCAACACTTGGGTGTGTGCAGATTTAGCAGAAGCGGCACAGCGTATCATTGCGACCGCGCATTCAGGATAGCCACATGCTTTTTCTACGCGCCAGTTTGTTTTTTATTGGGCAAGTCATAACGGCGCCTATATTCACCCTGATCGCCGTGCTGGCTTGGCCGCTTAATCCCATTCTGCGTAACCAACTTATTTCAGGCTGGGCTAGAAGCATGATTTGGTGGTTAAAATTTACTTGCAATATACGCCATGAAATTACCGGCCTAGAGAACATCCCGGATACGCCTTGCATCATTTTATCCAAACACCAATCGACCTGGGAAACCTTTGCTTTTCAGGCCATCTTCCCGACCCAAGTCTACGTGCTCAAGCGCGAGTTGTTGTGGATCCCTATTTTTGGCTGGGGCTTGGCCATGACCTCCCCCATCGCCATTAATCGGGCCTCTGGGCGTGAAGCACTAAAGCAGTTGGTGAGCAAAGGTCAAGCCAGGTTGGCGCAAGGCTTGTGGGTGGTCATTTTCCCAGAAGGCACGCGCATACGCCCCCAACAGCATGGCAAGTTCCACATAGGTGGGGCTTGGCTAGCCTGCCATACTAAAACGCCAGTTTTGCCGGTGGCGCACAACGCTGGGCACTGCTGGCCTAAAGGCTTCATCAAGAAGCCAGGCGTCATTAAATTGCACATAGGCAAGCCGATAGACACGCAAGCCTTAAAAGCGGATACACTCAATCTACAAGTGCAAGCCTGGATAGAAGCTGAAATGCAGGTGTTAAACGCGGCATGACGCATGTCTTGACCTTAAGTTCGGGCGAGCAATTGCGCTACCAATTAGCCCACCGTCAGCGTCGCAGTGTAGGTTTGAAAATAAGCGCAAGCGGTTTGGTGGTGCACGCCCCTAAGCGTATTTCACTGCATGAGCTTGAGACTATCTTGGAAAAAAAATCCGATTGGATACTTAAAAAACTGGCGGCCTTAATGGCCAAGCAAGTGCCTGCCATGCGTTGGCAACACGGCGAGAGCTTGCTTTATTTAGGCAGCAACATGCGCTTGGTGATAGAGCAGGATGCACAGTCTAAAGTCGTGCATCATGAGCCTGGCATTTTGCAATTGGCCTTGCCTGATCCGCAGGATACTAAGCTGGTAGCGCGTAAGGTGGTGGTTTGGTACAAGAAACAAGCCTTGCAGGACTTTAGCCGACGTTTGGAAATTTTCTCCAGTAAGCTAGGCGTCAGCATTGCTTCGCTGGCTTTATCCAATGCCAGTTCACGTTGGGGCAGTTGCAATTCGAGAAAACAGATACGCTTGAATTGGCGCTTATTGCAAGCACCACCGCACATTATTAATTACGTGGTTTGCCACGAGTTAGCCCACTTAAAAGAAATGAACCACTCGGCTAAATTTTGGGCCACTGTTGCCAGTATTTGCCCAGAATACAAAGTGGCCGAAAAGGAATTGAAATCCTTATCGGCCACTTTACATCGTATTTAGCGCTAAATTCTAGTATCTAAATACTAGAACGCTGGTTTTACTTTGGCGTTATTGTAATTGGCTACGCCGTCCAGAATTTCTTTTTTGGCTTGGTCGATATCGCCCCAGCCATTAATTTTGACCCATTTGCCTTTATCCAAATCTTTGTAATGTTCAAAGAAGTGGGCAATCATGTCTAAGCGCCAAGCCGACAAATCCGTATGAGTTTTAAGGTGGCCATACAAACCGCAGACTTTTTCAACCGGTACGGCCAACACTTTAGCGTCTAAGCCGGCTTCGTCTTCCATGAGCAATACGCCTAAGGGGCGGCAACGCACCACGACGCCAGGAATCAATGCCACGGGCGTCATGACCAAGACATCCACTGGGTCGCCATCATCCGCCAAGGTGTGTGGCACGTAGCCATAATTGGTCGGGTATTGCATGGCCGTGCCCATGAAGCGGTCCACAAAAATAGCGCCACTGTCTTTGTCTACTTCGTATTTAACGGGGTCACCTTGCATGGGAATTTCAATGATGACATTGAAATCATTGGGTACATCTTTACCGGTGGGTACTTGGTTTAACGACATGACGGAGTCCTAAATAATAAAAAGAATGAATTTTTTGCATAAATTTTTAGGCTGCAATTATAGCAAGCGGCTAGAAGAAAATAATTGAAATACAACAATTAAAATCATTGCGTATGGCTGGCTTTTACTTGCACCCGGCAGCTTAGTAGCAAGCTTTTCGGTATCAGCAACAAGGCCAAATAGACCAATAGCGGGATGATGATGAGTTCATCCAATTGCCCGAGTATAGGTATGAAATCCGGAATAAGGTCGAACGGTAATAATAAATAGCCTACCGCTAAAGCCAGCAACAACTTGGCTAGCAAGGGGGTGCGAGGGTGCTTTAACAACATGCGGTAAATAGCCAACTCCTGTTTCAGTTGCTGGGCGTAAGTTTTTAATTGCTTAATCACGCGCTGGTATTAGATTAATCTAGTTTTAAACTATGGCCGGTGAGGCGCAAGAAGGCTTCCATGTATTTTTCGCTGGTTTTTATCGCCACGTTAGCAGGCAAGGCTGGAGCCGGTGCGGTTTTATTCCAGCCACTGGCTTCTAACCAATCGCGCACAAACTGTTTGTCGTAACTAGGTGGATTTTTACCAACGGCGTAGCTGTCGGCAGGCCAAAAACGTGAGGAATCTGGGGTCAATACCTCGTCCATCACGTGCAGCACGCCTTGCTCGTCCAAGCCAAATTCAAACTTGGTGTCAGCAATAATGATGCCACGGCTAAGCGCGTAAGTCGCGGCTTCTTTGTACAATGCAATGGCTACCTTGGCCACTTGTGCGGCTAAATCTGCGCCCAGCAAATCAGCACATTGTTGTAGGCTGATGTTTTCATCGTGTTCGCCCACCGCCGCTTTGCTGGAGGGCGTAAAGATGGGTTCGGCCAATTGGGATGCTTCTTGTAAGCCGCTGGCTAAGGCGATGCCGCAGACCGTGCCGCGCGCTTGGTATTCTTTCCAGCCACTGCCCACCAAGTAACCGCGCACGATGGCTTCTATGGGTAAGGCTTTTAATTTTTTCACTACCACGGCACGCGAGCCTAATTGCGCCTGCTCAACTGGATCGGTGACTACGCTTTTTGGGTCTATGCCGGTCAAGTGATTGGGGACGATGTGCTTAAGTTTTTCAAACCAAAAATTAGCCATTTGCGTCAACATGGCGCCTTTGTTGGCAATGCCGGTCGGTAAAATCACATCGAAGGCGGACAGCCGGTCTGTGCTGACCAATAGCATGGTGTGTGCATCGATTTCATAGATGTCACGCACTTTACCCTGGTGTATGCGTTTAAGGCTGGCTATGTGCGTTTGTAGTAAAGGCTTAGTCATGTGCGTGCTTCAAGCGTTAAGGAGTGATTTCGTATTATAAAGGTCAAGCAAAGGCTAGCAAAACATTATCTGCGGGACAGGTATTTCCCTAGGCTGTTTTAGCGTAGCCTAGTTATGCTGAACTTAATGGGATTTAGCGGGGCCAATTTTGACTATTTTTAAGGTATTGGTGCCGCCTGGGCTGCCTATGGGTTCGCCAAAAGTGAGCAAGACCGTATCGCCTGGGTTAACCATTTTTTGTTGCAACAAAACCTGTTCCATTTCTTGCAAAATTTCATCTTTATTTTTATTGCCCTGTTCTATGGGGAAAGGGTAGACACCACGGTGCAAGGTCAGTTTGCGCCTAGCAAATTTATCCGGTGAGAGCGCGTAGATGGGCACTTCTGCATCCGCCCGTGATAACCAGCGTGCGGCATTGCCCGATTCGGTTAAGGCGGCGATGGCTTTAACTTTCAAATGTTTGGCGGTGTAGATGGCGGCCGCGGCAATGGTTTCATCTGTTTTTGTAAACACCAGATCGGCTTTTTCAGTATGCTCAAGTTTGATATATTCTTTTTCCGCTTCCATCACCACGCGGTGCACGGCTTGCACGGTTTCCAATGGGTATTGGCCGGCGGCGGTTTCAGCCGATAGCATGACCGCGTCGGTGCCGTCTAAGACGGCGTTGGCGACATCGGAGACTTCTGCTCGGGTGGGTATGGGGCTGCTGATCATGGATTCCATCATTTGCGTGGCCGTGATCACCAATTTGTTCTGCGCACGGGCCATGCGTATCATGCGTTTCTGTAAGCCGGGCACCGCGGCATCGCCAACTTCCACCCCTAAGTCGCCGCGGGCGACCATGATGGCGTCCGAGGCCTCGATGATGGCGGCTAGATTAACGATGGCTTCGGCCCGTTCTATTTTGGCGATGATGCTGGCATGACCACCGGCTGCTTTTACTAGCTTTCTTGCTAATTCAACGTCTGCCGCGGTCTTGGGGAAGGACATGGCGATGAAGTCAGCCTCCAATGCCACGGCTGTTTTAATGTCCTCTCGGTCTTTTTTAGTCAGGGCCTCAGCAGACAAGCCGCCGCCTTGGCGGTTAATGCCTTTATTGTTGCTCAGCATGCCACCATTTAAAACCAAGCAATGAATTTGGTTGCCTTTGACCCTGTCCACTTGCATGGTGATCCGACCGTCGTCCAAGAGTAAGACCACCCCCTCGGCCACTTCTTGTGGCAAGGTTTTATAATCCAGGCCTACGTGGTATTGGTTGCCTAATTCACAATCGGCATCCAGGATAAAGACATCACCGGTTTTTAAGGTGATCTTACCTAATTCAAATTTTCCTATGCGGATTTTCGGGCCTTGTAAATCGCACAGCACGCCTATGGGACGGTTGAGTTTTACCGCGATGGCTCGCACCATGGCGGCGCGATGGGTATGTTCATCTGCACTGCCATGGGAGAAATTGAGCCTGACCACGTTCACGCCCGCCATGATCATGCGCGCCAGCATTTCTTCGCTGTTGGATGATGGGCCTAGCGTGGCCACAATTTTTGTTTTGCGTAAGGTCAAGCACTTCGCCTTTTCAACATATACCTGCTTTTATTTCAAATAAAAATGGGGCGCCCCGCCCCATTCAAGTTACTGCGCTTTAAGACGGATTTTTAGGCCAGTATTACTGCGCAGCTCGCTGTTCTAGTATGGCGACAGCAGGCAGGGTTTTGCCTTCTAAAAATTCTAGAAATGCACCGCCTGCCGTGGAGATGTAATCAATTTTATCTTCTATGCCGTATTTCTGTATGGCTGCTATCGTATCGCCACCACCTGCCAGCGTGAAGGCCTTGGTGTTGGCTATGGCCATGGCGATGGTTTTAGTGCCTGCGCCAAATTGGTCAAATTCAAACACGCCCACTGGGCCATTCCAAACGACAGTGGATGCATTTTTAATAATCTCTGCTATTTGAGCAGCAGTTTTCGAGCCAATATCAAAAATCATGTCGTCTTTTTCCACCGCACCCACGTCTTTCTTGATGGCGGGCTCGTCGGCGGCGAATTTTTTACCGCACACCACATCAACAGCGATGGGAATGGTTGCTCCTCTTTGGCTCATTTTGTCCATTAAGGTGCGCGCTACGGGCACTAAATCATCTTCGCACAAGGAGCCGCCTACTTCATGACCGGCCGCCTTTAAAAAGGTATTGGCTATGCCGCCACCGACCACCATTTGGTCTACTTTTTCAGACAGGCTTTCCAATACTGTTAGCTTGGTTGACACCTTGCTGCCGCCTACAATGGCCACCATAGGCCGCGCGGGTTTGAGCAAGGCTTTCGTTAAGGCGTCCAATTCGTTGATCAGCAAGATGCCGGCAGCCGCCACCGGGGCAAATTTAGCTACGCCGTGGGTGGAGGCTTCCGCCCTATGCGCCGTGCCAAAAGCGTCCATCACAAACACATCGCACAGTTTGGCGTACTTTTGTGACAAATCATCGTTGTTTTTCTTCTCGCCCACATTGAATCTGCAGTTTTCCAATACCACCAACTCACCCGCGGCGACTTGAAACTCTGCGTCCAGCCAGTGTTTAATTAAGCGCACGGGCTTGTTTAGCTTCTTGGCGATGACGTCCACTACCGGTTGTAAGGAATTCTCAGCAGAATAAACACCTTCTTCAGGTCGGCCCAGATGGGAGGTCACCATGACTTTGGCGCCGGCATTTAAGGCATGCGCTATGGTGGCCATGGACGCTGTAATGCGCGCATCCGAGGTCACCTTGCCATCGCTGACTGGTACGTTCAAGTCCGCACGTATCAAGACACGCTTGCCTTGTAAATCCAAATCGGTCATTTTAATAACAGCCATGTTTTTTCCTTTTCGGTGTCTTAATCATGCACTTTAGGCAATGTGGCGAACCAAACGCATCAGATTACAGGTGTAGCCGTACTCGTTGTCGTACCAAGCCACGACTTTAACGAAGGTGGAATCCAGCGACATACCTGCCTCGGCATCGAACACGGATGGGCAAGTTTCACCGCGGAAGTCGGTGGACACCACTTTGTCGTTGGTGTAACCAAGCACGCCTTTGAGTTCGCCTTCAGAGGCAGCCTTCATGGCGCGGCATATGTCTTCGTAGCTGGCCTCCTTAATCAATTCGCAGGTTAAATCCACCACCGATACATCGGAGGTGGGCACGCGAAATGCCATGCCAGTGAGCTTTTTGTTTAGGCTGGGAATGACTTTCCCCACGGCTTTTGCCGCGCCAGTGCTGGACGGAATGATGTTCTCTAAAATGCCTCGGCCACCACGCCAATCTTTATTGGATGGGCCATCCACGGTTTTTTGTGAGGCAGTAGCTGCATGCACGGTGGTCATTAATCCGCGTTTAATGCCAAAGGCATCGTTCAACACCTTGGCTACCGGGGCTAAGCCGTTGGTGGTGCAAGACGCCGCAGAAACGATGGCTTCACCTTTATAGGTTTGGTGGTTGACGCCGTAAACAAACATGGGGGTGTCGTCTTTGGCGGGTGCAGATTGCACGACTTTTTTCGCGCCTGCATCTATGTGTTTTTGGCAACTTTCTTCGGTTAAGAAAAAGCCCGTGCATTCAATCACAATGTCGGCTTGGACTTCATTCCATTTTAAATTGGCCGGGTCTTTTTCTGCCGTTAAGCGTATGGTTTTGCCGTTCACCACCAAGTGATTGCCGCTGATCACCACCTCACCTTTAAAGCGACCATGGACGGAATCGTGCTTAAGCATATAGGCCAAGTAGTCAGGTTCAAGCAAGTCGTTAATGGCGACCACTTCTATGTCAGTGAAATCTTTAACAGCGGCGCGAAATACCATGCGACCGATGCGACCAAAACCGTTAATTGCTACGCGAATTGCCATAATTATCCCTATCGTTATTTCAGAGTGTGGACCTCGCTCATACCAAGGTATGGCTGCTGGCCCCTTAATAAAACAATAGGGCACCTCGTTGGAGGTGCCCTAAAACTAAGCCGCTAATTAATTGACGGCACCTATGTTAAACGATTAAACATTACAGCACTGATTTAACAGACGCTACAACGTTTTCAACCGTAAAGCCAAAGTGTTTCAACAATACGCCACCCGGTGCTGATTCACCAAAGGTATCGATACCGACTACAGCACCTTCTAAACCTACGTATTTGCGCCAGAAGTCAGTCACGCCGGCTTCAACCGCCACGCGTTTTACACCTGGGGTTAATACGCTGTCTTTGTAGGCTTTATCTTGACGATCAAACACATTGGTTGATGGCATAGAAACCACACGCACTTTCGTGCCGGCAGCGTTCAATTCGGCAGCCGCTTTAACAGCCAATTCCAATTCTGAACCGTTGGCGATGATGATGGCATCAGCTTTACCCGCTACGTCTGACAAGACATACGCACCTTTACGCATTAAATCAAACTGCGCGGTTTCGTGTTTCATGCCGGGCACGTTTTGACGGCTTAATACCAAGCTGCTTGGACCGTTTTTGCGTTCCACTGCGGCTACCCAAGCCACAGCCGTTTCTGTTGAGCTACCTGGACGCCATACGTCCATGTTAGGGATCAAGCGTAAACCGGCGGTGTTTTCGATAGGTTGATGGGTAGGACCGTCTTCGCCTTGGCCGATAGAGTCGTGGGTTAATACGGCGATAGAGCGTTGTTTCATCAATGCCGCCATGCGCAAGGCAGATTTTGCATAGTCAGAGAACATGTGGAAAGTACCGCCGAATGGCACTAAGCCACCGTGTAAGGTCATACCGTTCATGATGGCAAACATACCAAATTCACGCACACCGTATGAGATGTAGTTGCCTGGTTTTTTAGCATCCACGTGCACAAAGCTGCCGCATGAAGTTAAGTTAGAGCCGGTTAAGTCGGCTGAACCACCCAAGAATTCAGGCAGTAATGGTGCCAGTGCGCCTATCACGTTTTGTGATGCTTTACGGGTAGCAACGGTTTCTGCTTTTTCATTGGTAGAAGCGATGATGGCATCGGTCGCTGATTTCCAGTTAGCTGGCAATGTGCCAGACATACGGCGTGAGAATTCAGCTGCTTCTGCTGGGAACGCTGCTTTGTAAGCAGCAAATTTGCTATTCCAGGCAGCTTCTGCTGCTGCACCTTTGGCTGTGGCATCCCAACCAGCGTATACGTCAGTTGGAATCACAAATGGCTCGTGCGGCCAGCCGATGTTAGCGCGTGTAGCAGCCACTTCGTCTAAACCTAATGCTGAACCGTGGCAATCGTGAGAACCGGATTTGTTAGGTGAACCCATACCGATCACTGTTTTACAGCAAATCAATGATGGTTTGTCGGCCACTTTTTTAGCGGCGTCTATGGCTTTACCAATAGCGGCAACGTCATGGCCGTCTACGGATTGCACGTGCCAGCCGTAAGATTCAAAGCGTTTAGCTGTATCGTCTGTGTACCAGCCTTCAATGTGGCCGTCGATAGAGATGCCGTTGTCGTCCCAGAATGCGGTTAATTTACCTAAGCCCCATGTGCCGGCTAACGCGCAAGCTTCGTGTGAAACGCCTTCCATCATGCAGCCGTCACCTAAAAATACATAGGTTTGGTGGTCAACAATGTCGTGGCCTGGCTTATTGAATTGGTTGGCTAATAGTTTTTCTGCCATGGCAAAACCCACGCCATTGGCAATACCTTGGCCTAATGGGCCGGTGGTGGTTTCAACGCCTGGTGCGTAACCGTATTCTGGGTGGCCAGCGCATTTTGAATGCAATTGACGGAATGTTTTGATTTCATCCATAGGCAATGCGTAACCGGTAAGGTGTAGCAATGAATAGATCAACATAGAGCCGTGGCCATTAGAAAGAACAAAGCGATCACGGTTTGCCCATTCAGGATTTTTCGGGTTATGGCTTAAATGGTTATTCCATAGTTCTTCAGCAATTTCTGCCATGCCCATAGGCGCGCCTGGGTGACCAGAATTCGCTTTTTGTACCGCATCCATAGATAACGCACGGATGGCGTTTGCTAGGTCTTTACGTGTTGCCATAAATTTCTCCCTAATGATTGTGCTTGCAGTTTTACGCGACATGTTTGCCTTAAGGCTAGACTATTGCTCGGCTTAAGTCACACAGAAAATCCAGTAAAACCTTGAATGAATTCTTCAAAAAGTCAGTTTTCATGACCGGCTTTTTGCAAAGGTTAAATTATTGCTTAATTACCCTATTTCGGCAAGGGCTTAGGGGCAGGATGCGGTAAGAAAATAGCCGTAATGGCTAAATCCCTAGAACGGTCTTTTACAGTATGCCTAGTTTAATTTTGATGATGTATTTTGCTACATAGCCGACCATGCCAAACGTTAGGCCAAGAAACAGCGCAAAGGTGCCAAGCTTGCCGGCTTTCGATTCCCAAGCCAAATGACCGACGATGAACACCATCAGCAGCATCAACCCACCTACACCATAGGTCATGCCTAATTCAGTAATTTGTGCTTCGCTTAGGCCAAAAATGGTACCCGGCATGATCGTATTCCTTAAGGTGGTTGGCTAGTAGCTGATTAAGGCCACGATTTGTTGTTGCGCAAATTCCATGGGCTTGCGTTTAAAGCCGCTTTTGGCAAATTGTTGCCAGCGACCCATGACATAGCACAGCATCAAATTGGCCTGGGCTTCGGCATCGGTTTTGCGACCGGTTTGCGTTTCGGTAATGCGCAGGCTCTGTTTGAGCGTCACTTCTATTCTATCGTTCAGTTGATTGATGCGCGTTTGCAATTTCTCGTCTTCGTTAACCAAGGCGTCCCCTATGAGCACGCGCGTCATGCCGGGGTTTTTTTCAGAAAATACCAAGAGCATGGATAAGATGCGCTGCAGTTGTTTTTGCCCATCGGTTTCTTCCGAACTGATTTTGTTGATTAGGCCAAAGACCGTCTCTTCTATAAAGACAATCAAGCCTTCGAACATTTGTGCTTTGTTGGCAAAGTGACGGTATAAAGCCGCTTCACTGACGTCCAATTTAGCGGCCAGCGAGGCCGTGGTTATTTTTTCGCGTTTAGGTGATTCCAGCATTTTGGCTAGGGTTTCTAGGATTTGTTGTTTGCGTTCGCCGGCCATAAGAATCTCCCTTGGGGGTTTATTTTTAAGTGTTTCATTGCCATTATAACCGAATGTGAGTGAGTGCTAACACTTGCTTAATGCGGTAATCGACAAAGCTGGGTTTGTGCAATTTTTTGCTAAGCAAGACGGTTTTCATGCCCAATCTTTTGGCGGTCATGAGCGCGGCCGCGTTGTCTTCTAGCATGACGCAATCGCTAGCGTTTACCCTTAAATTTCGGAGCAGCAATTGAAAACCACGCAGTGACGGTTTGGCATGAAACTTAGTGGATTCCACACTGAACACCAGTTCAAAACAATCGCTGATACCGAGCAAGTCCAGCACCCTCAGTGCATACTCCCTAGGGGCGTTGGTGAACACCAGTTTGCGTCCAGCCAAACTGTCAATCAGGTGGCGCAAGCGTTTAACCGCAATCACACGCTGGGCTAAATCATCAAATTGGTGGGTTACTTTTAAGAAATGTTGCGGGTCGGTTTGGTGGTGTCGCATCAGGCCTTTGAGGGTGGCCCCGTACACTCGCCAGTAATGCTTACGCAGCGCATGTGCTGCATCTTCATTCAGGGCAAGTGTGTCTTTAATGTAGTTGGTCATGGCCTGATTCATGACCGGAAAAATGTGCGCACTGGCATCATGCAAGGTGTCGTCTAGATCGAAAATCCAGACCTTGGGGGCACGGCTTCTGGCCAATTTACTTGGCCTTGATCAGCGTGCCCACACCTTCGTCGGTCAACACTTCAAGCAGCAAAGCGTGTTCCACCCGGCCATCGATAATGTGCACGGTTTTTACGCCGCTGCGCGCCGCATCCAAAGCCGAGCCTATTTTGGGTAGCATGCCGCCTGATAGGGTGCCATCGGCCACCAAATCATCAATTTGTTTGGGCGTGAGACCGGTCAACAGCTCGCCGTTTTTGTCCAGCACGCCGGGTGTGTTGGTGAGTATGATGAGTTTTTCTGCACCCAAAATCTCGGCCAATTTACCCGCTACAACATCCGCATTAATGTTGTAGGATTCGCCGTCTTTGCCAACGCCTATGGGGGCCACCACGGGAATGAAATCGCCACCATCCAAGAAATTAATGATGCTAGGGTCTATGGCGCTGATTTCGCCAACTTGGCCCACGTCTATCATTTTTTTAGGGTCAGTTAAATCTTCCATCAGCAATTTGTGCGCATGGATGAAGTTGCCGTCTTGGCCGGTTAAGCCCACGGCCTTACCGCCGTGGCGATTGATAAGATTAACGATCTCCTTGTTAACCTGGCCACCCAGCACCATTTCCACCACGCTCATGGTTTCTGCGTCGGTCACCCGCATGCCTTGAATAAATTCGCCTTTTTTGCCTAATTTATCCAGCATCTCATTGATTTGTGGGCCGCCGCCGTGCACGACCACTGGGTTCATGCCGACTAATTTTAATAAGACCACGTCTTGGGCGAAACACTCTTTCAAGTGTTCGTCTGTCATGGCATTGCCACCGTATTTTATGACGATAGTTTTATCAAAAAAACGCTTGATGTATGGCAGCGCCTCAGCCAGGATGCGAGCTTTTTTTGCGGCAGTGGTTTGGTTTAACATAAGGGTTCCATCGGCTTTAATTGCGGTGAATTTAACTTTGCCACATTGTAACTAAAATTTCCTAAAGCGTTTTGCTAAAAACCTTAGAATTGCGCTGAAAATTATAAAGCTTTTGTTTTTCTGCTGGCAATTTGTCCACGCTTTGTTCGCTAAAACCGCGTTCTAAAAACCAATGCTCGGTGCGTGTGGTTAAGCAAAACAAACGCTTGAAACCCTGCGTTTTGGCGGCCTGAGCGCAGAAATAAAACAGCTTATCGCCGCGACCGGCGCCGCGGTAGGCTGGGTCTATGGCCAGGCAGGCAAATTCCGCGCTTTGCTCGGTTCTGAATGGGTAGAGTGCGGCACAACCGATGACCCGGTTGTCGTGCTCCATCACATAGAAATAATCGATTTCTATTTCTATGCGTTCGCGACCGCGTCTAACCAAAAAGCCTTCGGCTTCAAGCGGTTCAATCAGTTTAAGTATGCTGCCTACGTCATCAATGTCGGCTTGGCGCATGCTCTCTAGGCTAAGCTCGGTGACCATGGTGCCTATGCCGTCCACGGTAAACAGCTCCTGGATAATGGCCCCGTCTATGTGCCTGGAAATAAGGTGGGTACGGGCGACCCCGTGACCGCAAGCCCTAACGGCCGCAGGCAGGTAGTAGTTCACGTCTTCCGAGACATTGATGGCTTGCTCGTTTTCTTGCACGCGGGTTTTTATGTTTTTAAGTAAATTGCCGGCTTTCTCTGCGGTCATTTCACGCAGCAATTCACCGCGCAAATTGTGCACGCCGGCGGAATCCATCAAGAAAATTAACTTATCGGCATCCAAGGCGATGGACGCGCTCACCGCCACGTCTTCCAAACTTAGGTTAAAGGCTTCGCCGGTAGGCGAATAACCCAATGGCGAGAGCAGCACCAATTCCCCATCGTCTAGGCGTTTTTGTATGGCGAAGGCATCAATGCGGCGCACTTCACCCGTGTGTTGTAAATCCACCCCGTTGCGCACACCGCTGGGTTTGGCTGTTACGAAGTTTCCGCTAGCCACGCGTATGTCGGCCCCGGCCATGGGTGAATTGACCAGACCCATGGATAACAGGGCCTCAATTTCCACCCGTATGGCGCCGTTGGCTTCTTTCACCGCCTCCATGGCATCGTCATCGGTTACCCGTAAGCCATCGACGAATTGGGGGGTGAGTTTATCGCGCTTTAAGCGCCGCTCAATTTGTGGTCTGGCACCGTGCACCAATACCAAACGCACTTCTAGACTGGCGAGTAAGTTGAGGTCGTGAGACAGGGCAACAAATTGTTTTTCATCCACCACCTCGCCGCCAAAGGCAATGACAAAGGTGCGGCCGCCAAAGGCGTGAATGTAAGGTGTGGCCGAGCGAAACCATTGCACAAAGTCCTTGGCGTGGGGCTGCTGACTGGGCTTATTGCCCGTGCGACCTTCTGTTCTGGTCGTGGCGCTAAGCGGGATCTCGCTGTGGGCATACAGGTAGGCTGGGGTGCAATCCAAGGCGGTGGCGACTTTGCGCAACAAGTTTTCGTTGATGCCCAATTCGCCGCGCTCTATGCGTGATAAATTGCCTGCGTCGGCAGTCACTTGGCTTGCCAGGGTTTGCAGGGTCATGCGCATTGCTTTGCGCCGGTTACGTATTGCGTTGGCCAGTGACATCTTGCCGCCTTTAGTGTAATTTTTACAAAATAATAAAATTTATTTGTAAATAAAGCAAGTATTTTCCTAAAAATCCCCCCAAAGGCTTTGCATGACCGTGATCGCGGTCAGCGCGGCAGTTTCGGTGCGCAGTATGCGTGGCCCCAAAACGACGGACTGAAAACCGTGTTGGCTGGCAAGGCGAATTTCTGCCTCGGTCAATCCCCCTTCTGCCCCGATTAGCAATGCGATGGACTGATGGCTGTGGCTTATGTCGGCTAAGCGTGTTGCGCCAACGGGGTTTAGCAATAGGCGTGAGCTGACCGTGCCGGCCTCTTTGGCTAGCCATTGGCTCAAGCTCAGCGGCGCCAGAACGGTCGGTATGGTTGCCCGTCCGCATTGCTCGCAGGCCGAATACACGATGTTTTGCCAGTGCGCCAAGCGTTTTTCTGCGCGTTCGGCACTGAGTTTAACCACGCTGCGTTCGGTAGCCAATGCTTGTATGGACGTGACGCCCAGTTCCGTGGCTTTTTGAATGGTGTAGTCCATGCGCGTGCCGCTGGATATGCCTTGCAACAAGGTGATTTGCAAAGGCGATTCTTTGCGGATAAAGGTTTTTAATTTAACCTCTGCGGTCGACGCTGTTTTGCCTAGCCTGGTCAATACGCATTGGTAATCATGACCATCGCCATTGAATAGGCAGAGGCTGTCGCCCAGTTGCAAGCGTAACGCTCGGGTGGCATGGGCGCTGGCATTGTCCGATAAAGTAACGATGTCACCCAAGCGCATAGGGTGTGGGTGATAAAAACGGGGCTTAGCCATGTGTCAGCAAATTAAAGTGATAAAATTTGATTATAAAACCATTTGGAGTTAGGCATGGCAAGTATCAATCCACCGGTGTGTGATTTCGGTTGGCAAGCGCCGGATTTTAAATTAATGAACGTCGATGGACGTGATTTGAGCTTGGCGCAAGTGATGGGAGAAAAAGGCTTGTTGCTCATGTTCATTTGCAACCACTGCCCCTATGTAAAAGCCATATTACCTCGCTTAATAGCCGATTGTCGGGCCTTGGAAAAAAAAGGCATCCATAGCGCGGCCATCATGTCCAATGATCCGCGGGCTTACCCAGAGGACAGCTTTGAGCAGATGCAAAAAATAGCGGCAGACATGAATTTCCCCTTCGCGTATTTGTTAGACAGCAGTCAGCAGCTAGCGAAAGCCTATGGCGCAGTCTGCACACCGGATTTTTTTGGCTTTAACCGTCATGGGCAGTTGCAGTACCGAGGACGCTTTGACGAAAGCCGTAAAGAAACAGCCAGCCAAAGTAGCCGTGATTTGTATCACGCCATGTGCCAAATCGCCGACACGGACGTGGGCCCGGCCGAGCAAATTGCCAGCATAGGCTGCAGCATTAAGTGGCTAGACTAAATCCTAGCCTATATCGAGAACCGAAATGACAGAACAAAAAAAATTAAAATGGGGCATATTGGGCGCGGCCCGCGTCAATGAGCGTTTGCTACCGGCTATCATGAGTGCTGCCAATGCCGAATTGGTAGCGATAGCCAGCCGTCGGCCTGGGGCAGCAAAAGCCACCCTAGAAAAATACGCGCTGGGCGATAGCTCGGCCGTGCGTTGTTATGACGACCTTGCGGCTTTGATTGCGGACCCAAACGTGCAAGCCATTTATTGCCCCATGGCCAATGAGGAGCATGCCCAATGGGCGATGCTAGCCATAGCCGCAGGCAAGCATTGTTTGATAGAAAAACCCATGGCCACCCAGCTGGCAGACATCGACGCCATGGCTTTGGCAGCCGAGAATCGGCAAGTCAAACTGATGGAAGGCTTTATGTACCGCTTCCATCCGCAGCACACCCGCATACAAGCGCTGTTGGACCAAGGGTTGATCGGCGATGTCTTGTCGGCTCGCGCGTCTTTTTCATTTTTAATGCAGCCGGCACGCATGTACCGGGTTAACCGCAGCATGGCGGATGGCGGCGGCGCCCTGTGGGACATAGGGCCGTATGCGATGCACGCATTGCGCTGGTGTTTTGCCGATAATGGACAGTCGGCCCAGCCGCTGACGGCGCTGGCCCAGGCTAAGCTCAATGATTACGGGGCAGACGCGGTCTGCAGTGGCGTATTGGATTTTGGATTGGATGCCCAAGGTCGCGCTCGCTATGGCCATTTTGACATCAGTTTTGAGCGCAGCCGTAAATCCGAATACGAAATCATCGGAAGCAAAGGTTGGCTCAAATGCCATGCGGCTTGGGTGTTTGAAAAAGACGAAGCGATGATCAGTTGGGGTTTAGACGACGGCAGCAGTGGCCAAGAGCGCATGGCCCCAAGCAACCACTTTACTTTAGAAATAAGCCATTTTAGCGATTGCGTCTTGAACAATAAGCCACCCTTATTAAGCACGTTGGATGCTAAGCAAAATGCGCAGACTATCTTGGCGGTAATGCGCAGCGTGGCTAGTGCGGCTAAGGTAGATGTTTAGCTGGCTGATTGAACATTGCGGATTCAAATTTTTCATGTGCGCAAGAATAGTCTGCTCGGCAAATAAGGTATAATCCGCGCTTAATTTATTGATGTGACAGGTGAATGGATGCCTATTTACGATTACCAATGTGCCAGTTGCGGTTACAAAGACGAAGTAATGCGCAAAATGAGCGAGTTGAGCACTGAAGCTTGCCCAGTTTGCGGTGCTCATGCATTCAGCAAACAATTGTCTGCGCCCAGTTTTCAATTAAACGGCAGCGGTTGGTACGCAACCGACTTTAAAAACGGCAACGCGACTGGCAAAAAGGACGGCGGTACGGAAAAAAAGCCTGAAGCGGCGGCGCCTGCAGCTGGCTGTGCCACAGGCTGCGCTTGCCATTAAGGCCTCATTTTATTGAAAGACAACTAACCCACATGAAAAAATACTTCATTACCGGTTTGCTCGTATTGGTGCCCTTGTTTATCACGGTTTGGGTGATTTCTGGCTTGGTCGGCATGATGGATCAAAGCCTGCTATTGCTGCCAGAAACATGGCGGCCAAAAGCGCAGTTAGGCTTAGAAATCCCAGGCATGGGCGCTCTGCTGACCTTGTTGATTATTTTTGTCACCGGCTTGATCGCCACGAACTTCTTTGGCAAACGCTTGATCTTGGTCTGGGAAGCTTTATTGGCCAGAGTGCCGGTGGTGAAATCCATCTACGCCAGCGTTAAGCAAGTCTCAGACACGCTCTTTTCTGATTCAGGCAATGCCTTCAGGCAAGCGGTATTGGTGCAGTTTCCTAGGCCAGGGGTATGGACTATTGCTTTTGTTACCGGCAAGCCTGGTGGCGATGTGGCTAACCATTTGACTGGCGACTATGTCAGCGTCTACGTGCCGACCACACCTAACCCGACCGGCGGGTATTTTTTGATGTTGCCGCGTGCCGACGTGGTGGCTTTGGACATGAGCGTGGATGAAGCACTCAAATACATTATTTCCATGGGCGTGGTTGCCCCGCCAGCAAAATAGATAGCCAAACGGCAGAGCTAAACCTAACCACTTTTTTAATTTCAACTGACTTTTTAACAAGACTTTATTTATGATGCGTACCCATTACTGCGGCCATTTAAACCGCCAACACATAGGCCAAACTGTTACTTTATGCGGTTGGG
>JAIQBT010000044.1 GCA_020035195.1 Methylotenera sp. | reverse complement strand
CGGCAATCGATTCGGTGCAAAAGAAAGCCAGTTTTATGCGTCAGGTTAAAGGTGAATTGGGCCTGGTTAATTTTCATGTGGCTAGCGGCCGTGTTGAGGCGCTAAAGCGAGAAAGCATTAATGGCGGCTTAGGTTTTGATGTGATTGTTTCGCGAGCATTTTCTGAAATAGCGCTATTTGTTAAACTAAGCAGGCATTTGTTAGCAAAAACAGGCCTATGGTTAGCCATGAAAGGCGTGGTGCCAGAACAGGAATTGGCTAGTCAGCAATTTAAAGCCATGTCAGAGGGGCAAGATGGCGTGGCTCTGGTTAAAATTGATGTGTTAAAGGTAGCTGGTTTGGATGCTGAACGGCATCTTGTTTTTTTAAACTTAAACTTAAAATAAAAGTAAAAATTACATCCCATGAAAATTTTAGCTATCACCAATCAAAAAGGCGGCGTTGGAAAAACCACCACCAGCGTCAATCTGGCAGCCAGTCTAGCCCATCTAGGTAAAGCGGTATTGCTGATAGATTTAGATCCGCAAGGCAATGCCAGTACCGGCAGTGGCATAGATAAGGCCTTTCTAAAACACAGCATCTACCATGTTTTAATTGGCGATAAATCATTGCAAGAGGTGATCGTCACTAGCACCAAAGGTGGCTTTGATGTTGCCCCAGCCAACCGAGAATTGGCTGGCGCTGAAGTGGAGTTGGTGAATGAGCTGGCTAGGGAAAACCGCTTAAAAGTCGCGATTGCAAAATTGCTAAGCAGCGATGGCGCTAAAGCTTACGATTTGATTTTGCTTGATTGCCCACCCGCACTTAATTTGGTCACGGTTAATGCCTTGACTGCATCCAACGCAGTGCTGATTCCCATGCAGTGTGAATACTATGCATTGGAAGGTTTGTCGGATTTGGTGAACACCATTAAAAAAGTGCGTGCGCGCTTGAATCCTACCTTGGAAATAGAGGGCTTGTTGCGCACCTTATTTGATAACCGCAACATGTTGGCGCAGCAAGTTTCCGCCCAACTGATTGATCACTTTGGCGACAAGGTTTATAAAACCATTATTCCACGCAACATTCGTTTGGCCGAGGCCCCAAGCTATGGTGTGCCTATTTTAAGCTACGATAAAAACTCAAAAGGCGCACAGGCCTATTTAGAGTTGGCAAAAGAAGTAAGTGATAAAGACACACTACGTAAAGAGAAAAAACATGGCTAAAGTAAAAGGCTTAAACAGAGGATTGGGTCGCGGACTGGATTCCTTGCTGGCAGGTGACATGGGTTCGGTTGGTGAGGCAGACTCACTGCTGATATTGAAGGTAGAGCAATTGCAACCAGGGAAGTATCAGCCGCGAAGCTACATGGACGATGCCGCTTTGCAAACGCTGGCAGACTCCATCAAAAGCCAAGGCATCATGCAGCCAATATTGGTGCGCCACATTGACGACGAGCGCTACGAAATTATTGCCGGCGAGCGGCGTTGGCGTGCAAGTCAAATGGCCGGTCTAGAAGAAGTGCCGGTCTTGGTGCGTGAGATAGCCGATGAATCCGCCTTGGCCATGGCATTGATAGAAAACATACAAAGGGAAAATTTAAATCCTTTGGAAGAAGCGCAAGGCATTAAGCGTTTGATTGATGAATTTGCCATGACCCATGAAAAAGCCGCCTTGGCTGTGGGCCGTTCGCGTGTCGCGGTGTCTAATTTATTGCGTTTATTAAGTTTGTCCGCGCCGGTGCAAGACATGCTGATGCACGGAAAAATAGACATGGGTCACGCACGGACTTTGATTGGATTGTCTGGCGCCCAACAAGTGATGTTGGCAGAACAAATAGTGCAAAATAATTTTTCTGTGCGTGACGCAGAGAATCTGGTTAAAAAACACCATGCAGACGCATCGTCAACTAAGCCCTCCTCCACGCAAAAATTGAGTCAGAAAATCCAGACCAGTCGTGACGTTTTAAGCCTAGAGCAAGCATTGAGTGAAAAATTAGGGGCAAGCGTGGCTATAAAAGCTGCTGCAAACGGCTCGGGCACATTAAAAATTAACTACGCAAATCTTGATCAGTTGGATGAAATTATGAGCAAAATGATGCGCTAAGTGTGTCTTTTTGCTTATAGTAAGTTCTTGACTAAAATCCGCTATTAATTCAGAATCGCGGTCTTTACTAAACGATGCAGCTAAAATCGTCTAGGCAGCAAGATAAAACGCAATCAATTAATTGGATTTAAGTCATTGTCAGCAGCCATTACAGCCGATGTGTTTAGTAAGATGCTTAAGGCTCAGCTGCTTGCCACCATAGTAGTTACATTGCTCGCATTGCTTTTAGCAGGATTACACGCTGGCGTGTCAGCTGTATTGGGAGGGGGCTCGGTAGTGATCGGTGCCATGACTGCCAGTAGGGTAGCTAAACGGCAAACTCGCAACGGTGACCCAACCGCTATTTTATTGAATTTATTAAAAGCGGAAGCAGTAAAAATTTTAGTGATTGTTGGTTTGTTGGCAATCATTTTTAATGTGTACGGGCAGTTAGTGCCATTTGCGCTGATTGCTGGATTGGCAGCTGCCGCCCTATTTTCAGGTGCGGCGCTCAGTAGATTAAACGTTTAATTTATAACCATTTTTAAAGTAAATATTGGATTATGGCTACAGAACACGCAAGCAGTGCTGAACACGGACTTACCCCCTCTAGCTACATAGAGCACCATTTAAGTTTTAATGCGCATCCTGTTAGTGAAGGTGCTGGGTTCTGGACCTTACACGTAGATACTTTCGTGATGTCCGTGGCATTGGGTTTTTTGGTCATGGGTTTGATTTGGTTGGTGGCGCGCAAAGCGACTTCCGGCGTCCCAAGCAAGGGCCAAGCTTTTGTTGAATTGATTTTTAATTTCGTTGACGATCAAGTCAAAAATATATTCCACGGTAACCGCCATAGTTTTATAGCGCCTACGGCATTAACGGTATTTTTATGGGTGTTCGCCATGAACTCCATGGACTTCTTGCCGGTGGATTGGGTGGCCGGCATCGTTTCCTTCTTTGGGGGTGAGCATGCAAAATGGCGCGCTGTTCCAACCTCAGACATCAACACCACATTTGCCTTGGCCTTATCCGTATGGATACTGATGATATTCTTCTCGGTTAAAGTGAAGGGTTTGGGCGGTTTTGTGCACGAGTTATTCTGTGCGCCGTTCGGCAGCAAGATTTGGGTTTGGCCAGCGAACTTCTTATTTAATTTAATCGAGTACGTGTCCAAGCCGCTATCTCATTCATTGCGACTATTCGGCAATATGTATGCGGGTGAAGTTATTTTCTTGCTGTTGGGCTTGTGGGCGGCTACCGGTGTATCGGGTACGATATTTGGTGCTATTTTAGGCGCTGGCTGGTCTATATTCCACATCCTAATCGTGGCATTGCAAGCGTTCATATTCATGATGTTGACGGTCGTTTATTTAGCCATGGCGCATGAATCGCATTAGTTTTTAAGTGGTTTTATTTTTTAATAAGTAGTTCTTTAGTTGTAAGTTTAATTTTAGAGAGGGTAATAAAATGGATTCTTTAGCAATGATTCAAGCCTACACAGGCGTTGGTATTGGTTTAATTATTGGTTTGGGCGCTGCTGGTGCTTGTATCGGTATTGGTATTATGTGTGCTAGCTTTCTAGAAGGCGCTGCTCGTCAACCAGAAATGATTCCACAATTGCAAGGTAAAGTGTTCTTGCTTCTAGGTTTGATCGATGCTTCTTTCATTATCGGCGTAGGTCTAGCCATGATGTTTGCATTCGCGAACCCATTATTAAGCGTAGTTGCTAAGTAATTAGCCTAAATAATTTGGCGACAGGCAGACTCTGCCTGACGCAAATTAAACGACTTAAATATTGGAGTAAGTAATGAATATTAACTTTACACTTATCGCACAAGCCATCGCATTTGCTGTGTTGATTTGGTTCACAGTGAAATTCGTTTGGCCGCCGCTGTTAACAGCCATTGAAACGCGCCAAAAGGAAATTGCTGACGGTTTAGCTGCAGCTTCAGAAGGCAGAAGCGCCTTAGAAGTCGCTGCAAAAAAATCTGAAATCACTTTAAATGAAGCGAAACAAAAAGCCAGTGAAATTATTGGTCAAGCTGAAAAACGTGGTTCACAAATCGTTGAAGATGCTAAAGGCGCTGCGAAAGCAGAAGGCGAACGCATCATTGCAGGTGCAAAAGCTGAAATCGAGCAAGAAGTGAATCGCGCTAAAGAAGGCCTGCGTTCGCAAGTGTCAACCCTGGCGATTGCCGGTGCTGAAAAAATATTGCGCAAAGAAATCAACGCAAGTGCGCACAGTGAAATGTTGTCTAAACTAGCTGCGGAGCTATAAGCATGGCTGAGATATCAACCATTGCAAGGCCCTATGCCGTAGCTGCATTCAGTCTTGCTAAACAGCAAAAGGCCTTGGCTAAATGGTCAGAAATGTTGGGTTTTGCATCGGCGGTCGCCAGTGACACGCAGATGCAAGCTTACATACAAGATCCGAAAGTAGTCAGTAGCGAATTGCAAGCCGCATTTTTAAAAGTGTGTGGCGATAAGCTTAACGAATACGGTCAAAACTTAATCAAGGTGTTGGTGGAATATCGACGCCTGTCTGTCTTACCTGCGATTACTGATGCATTTGAAGAACTCAAGGCCTTAGATGAGGGTACCTTAGAGGCGCAAATTATTGCTGCATCTAAACCCAGTGCTGCAGAAGTCAAAGATTTAGTAAAGCGTTTAGAAGTGAAGTTTGGTAAAAAGATTGAAGCCAATGTGTCAGTAGATTCAGAACTTATTGGTGGCATTAAAATTATTGTTGGCGATACCGTGATAGACGCATCCGTCAAGAGTCAGTTACAAAATTTGGCTTATACCCTTTCAGCATAAGCTACAGAACATTTTAGGCAAAGAATACATTAGGAGCCACAATGCAGTTATCTACATCAGAAATCAGTGAGCTGATTAAAAGCAGATTAGAAAATTTTTCTACCTCAGCTGAAGCCCGTACTCAAGGTACCGTAATTTCAGTAACCGATGGTATCGTTCGTATTCACGGCCTGTCAAACGTGATGGCCGGGGAGATGATCGAATTCCCAGGCAACACATTTGGTCTGGCGCTAAACCTAGAGCGTGACTCTGTTGGTGCGGTGGTTTTAGGTGATTACGAGCACATTACCGAAGGTGACATTTGTAAATGTACCGGCCGTATTTTGGAAGTGCCAGTAGGTCCTGAGCTAATTGGCCGTGTGGTTAATGCGCTTGGTCAGCCTATCGATGGTAAAGGGCCGGTCAATGCAAAAATGACGGACAAGATTGAAAAAGTAGCACCTGGTGTGATTGCACGTAAATCGGTTTCACAACCAGTGCAAACGGGCCTTAAATCAGTGGACTCCATGGTACCCGTTGGCCGCGGCCAGCGGGAATTGATCATTGGTGACCGTCAAACAGGTAAAACAGCGGTTGCGATTGATGCCATCATCAATCAAAAAGGTCAAAACATGACCTGTATTTACGTGGCGATTGGTCAAAAAGCCTCAACCATTGCTAACGTGGTACGTAAATTAGAAGAAAATGGCGCAATGGCCTACACCATCGTGGTTGCTGCTGCAGCATCCGACTCAGCCGCCTTACAATTCTTGGCGCCGTATGCCGGTTGTACCATGGGTGAGTATTTCCGCGATCGCGGTGAAGATGCATTGATTGTTTACGATGATTTGACTAAACAAGCGATTGCTTACCGTCAAATTTCATTGCTATTACGTCGTCCACCAGGCCGTGAAGCTTACCCAGGCGATGTGTTCTACATTCACTCACGTCTATTAGAGCGCGCTGCTCGTGTAAATGAAGATTACGTAGAAAAATTCACCAACGGCAAAGTTAAAGGTAAAACTGGTTCATTGACTGCCTTGCCTGTGATTGAAACGGCGGCAGGCGACGTGTCAGCCTTCGTTCCTACCAACGTAATTTCTATTACCGATGGTCAAATTTTCTTGGAAACCGACTTGTTCAACGCCGGTATTCGTCCTGCGATCAACGCTGGTATTTCAGTGTCTCGCGTGGGTGGTGCAGCGCAAACTAAGGTCATTAAAAAATTAGGCGGTGGCGTGCGTTTAGCGCTTGCGCAATACCGTGAATTGGCTGCGTTCGCGCAGTTCGCATCCGACTTGGATGAAGCCACCCGTAAACAACTAGACCGCGGTCGTATGTTTACTGAGTTGATGAAACAAGCCCAATATGCTCCTTTAAGTGTTTCTAACATGGCAATTACCTTGTTGGCAGCTAACAAAGGCTATTTTGATGATGTGCCAACCAACAAAGTATTAGCCTTTGAGAATGCCTTACACGGCTTTATGGGTTCTAAATATGCCAAGTTAATGGCTGGTATCGAATCAAGTAAAGATTTGGCCGGTGATAATGAAAAAGCGGTTGAAGCGGCAATCCAAGACTTCAAAGCAACTAACGCATACTAATACCTAACTATTAGGACTAAAAATGGCTGGTAGTAAAGAGATTAGAACCAAGATCAAAAGTGTAGAAAATACACGCAAGATCACCAAGGCGATGGAAATGGTGGCCGCTTCTAAAATGCGTAAAGCGCAAGATAGAATGCGCGCTAGCCGTCCGTATGCGGAAAAAATTCGTAACGTAGCAGCACATTTATCGTTTGCCAACCCGGAATACAAACACCCTTATCTGCTTAAGCGCGACGTGGTTAAAAACATAGGCTTGATTGTTGTTAGCTCAGATAAAGGCTTATGCGGTGGTTTAAACACCAATATGTTGCGTTTGTCGGTTAACCAAATGAAAAATTGGGAAGCTGAAGGTAAGGCTATTTCAGTGAGCGCGATAGGCAACAAAGGCTTTAGCTTTATGAACCGAGTGGGGGCGAACGTTAAATCGCACATTATTGGTTTGGGCGATGTGCCGCATCTAGAAAGTCTGATTGGTACCATCAAGGTGATGTTGGATGCCTACGAAGCCGGTGAAATCGATCAGCTGTACGTTTGCTACACGAAGTTTATCAATACCATGAAGCAGGAGCCGGTGATGCAACAATTGTTGCCATTAAGCGGTGAGCAGCTTGGTAGCCCGAAAGGCCATTGGGATTACATCTATGAGCCAGAAGCAAAACCGGTGGTTGATCAACTGATGATGCGTTATATCGAATCATTGGTGTACAACGCGGTTGCGGAAAACATGGCGTCAGAACAATCGTCTCGTATGGTTGCGATGAAATCAGCTTCAGATAACGCAAAAGAAGTGATTGGTGATTTGAAATTGGTATACAACAAAGCACGTCAAGCGGCCATTACCAAAGAGATTTCTGAAATCGTTGGTGGTGCAGCAGCAGTTTCATAATTTTTAAGAATTTAATTACAATTCAACAGATAAGCTTGAATAGGATATAAAAATGAGTACAGCGAAAATTGGTAAAGTAGTGCAATGTATCGGTGCAGTGGTAGACGTTGAGTTTCCTCGCGATCAAATGCCAAAAGTATTTGAAGCGTTGATTATTGACGATGCCTCAAGCCAAGCAGAAGCAGGTTTGACATTAGAAGTGCAACAGCAATTAGGTGACGGCATTGTTCGTACCATTGCCATGGGTTCTTCAGACGGTCTTGCACGTGGTACGCCTTTCAAATCAACCGGTAATCAAATTACTGTGCCGGTAGGTATAGGCACATTAGGTCGCATTATGGATGTGTTAGGCCGCCCAATTGATGAGGCTGGCCCCATTGATTGTGACGAGCGTCGTTCTATACACCAAAAAGCACCTAGCTTTGAAGAGTTGTCGCCCTCTGTAGACTTGTTAGAAACGGGTATTAAAGTGATCGACTTGGTTTGCCCGTTTGCCAAAGGCGGTAAAGTGGGTCTATTCGGTGGTGCTGGTGTAGGTAAAACCGTGAATATGTTGGAGTTGATTAACAACATTGCTAAACAGCACTCTGGTTTGTCTGTGTTTGCCGGTGTGGGTGAGCGTACCCGTGAAGGTAACGACTTCTACCATGAGATGGCAGAAGCAGGCGTTATTAAACTGGACAACATGAAAGAATCAAAAGTAGCCATGGTGTTCGGTCAAATGAACGAGCCACCAGGCAACCGTTTACGCGTGGCTTTATCCGGACTAACCATGGCGGAAAAATTCCGTGATGAAGGCCGTGATGTGTTGTTCTTTGTGGATAACATCTACCGTTACACCTTAGCCGGTACTGAAGTGTCAGCCTTGCTAGGACGTATGCCATCAGCCGTGGGTTACCAACCTACCCTAGCCGATGAAATGGGCCGTTTACAAGAGCGTATTACTTCTACTAAAACAGGTTCTATTACTTCTATTCAAGCGGTTTATGTGCCTGCCGATGACTTGACTGACCCATCACCAGCAACGACTTTCCAACATTTGGATTCTACCGTTGTGTTGTCACGTGACATTGCTTCATTGGGTATTTACCCAGCAGTAGATCCATTGGATTCTACCTCACGTCAGTTAGATCCATTGGTGGTTGGCGAAGAGCACTACAACGTAGCGCGTTCCGTACAACAAACATTGCAACGCTATAAAGAGTTACGCGACATTATTGCTATTTTGGGTATGGACGAGTTGTCACCGGAAGATAAATTAGCCGTAGGCCGTGCACGTAAAATTCAACGTTTCTTGTCACAACCGTTCCACGTGGCTGAAGTGTTTACCGGTGCACCTGGTAAATACGTTCCATTAAAAGAAACCATCAAAGGCTTTAAAGCCATTGTTGCTGGTGAATACGACCACTTGCCTGAGCAAGCTTTCTACATGGTAGGCGCGATTGAAGAAGCCGTAGAAAAAGCAAAAACACTTAACTAGTTCGTGTAGCTTAGTTATTAGTTAATTGTTCAAGGAAAAAAAATGGCAAATACTGTTCATATCGATGTAGTCAGTGCAGAAGCGAGCATTTTTGCTGGTGAGGCCGAGTTTATTGTTGTGCCAGCAAGTGCAGGTGAAGTGGGTATATTCCCAAATCACGCGCCCATGGTGACCAGCATTAAGCCGGGTGCATTACGCATTAAAACGGCTGACAACGCTGAAGAAACATTGATTTTTATCTCGGGTGGTTTGCTGGAAGTGCAACCCGGTTTAATTACCGTGCTGGCTGATACAGCAGTGCGTGGTCACGATTTAGACGAAGCTAAAGCCATTATGGCTAAAGAAGCGGCTGAAGAAGCGATGAAAAACCGTAACTCAGACATGGACTATGCTAAAGCACAAGCAGAACTCTCTGAAGCGGTTGCACAAATTCAAGCCATAGAGCGTTTGCGTAAAACCAAGCACTAGACTAGACCTAGTATTAACAGCAAAAAAGGCAGCTTAGGCTGCCTTTTTTGTTATACTTTGCTTATAAAAATAAATGATTTTTTGCAATCAATTCAAACATGCCTAATTTAAATATAGTCATACTCGCGGCCGGCAAAGGCACGCGCATGCATTCCGATCTAGCCAAAGTACTGCATGAAATAGGTGGGCAATCCATCCTAGGCCATGTCTTGGCTTGTGCTAAGGCATTAAAGCCGAGCAAGATTATTGTGGTCTATGGCTACGGTGGTGAGGCGGTCAAAGCGCAATTTGCCAATGAACCCATAGTCTGGGTGAATCAAGCCGAGCAACTGGGTACCGGCCATGCCGTACAACAAGCGCTGCCACACTTAGAAAAAAATGCCACCACGCTTATTTTATTAGGTGATGTGCCCTTGGTCGCCAGCAGCGACTGCCAAAAATTAATCGATTTAGCCACCGATAAACTCGCCATATTGTCCTTTAATAAAACCGACCCAAGTGGCTACGGCCGCATAGTCAGGGATGGCAATGGCCAGGTTAATGCGATTGTTGAGCATAAAGATGCCAGCGAGCAGCAACGAAAAATTATTGAAGTGAATACCGGCATGATGGCCATGCCCAATAACAAACTAGTACAGTGGCTAGCCCAACTGTCCAACAACAACGCCCAAGGCGAATACTATCTGACCGACATCGTCGCTTTTGCTGTGCAGCAAGGCGTGGCCGTGGTGGCTGAAATCACTGCGGACGAATGGTCAGTGACTGGCATCAATGCCAAGACTGATTTGGCGCAAATTGAGCGCATTTATCAACAGCGTTATGCGCAGCGATTACTGCAACAGGGCGTGACGCTTAAAGACTCGGCACGCATCGATATTCGCGGCGAATTGGTCTGCGGTCGCGATGTGCAAATTGATGTTAATTGCCTGTTTGAAGGCAAAGTGCAATTAGGCGACAAGGTAAAAATAGCGCCCAACTGCGTGATTAAAAACGCCAACATTGCGGCCGGCACGCAGATCGCAGCGTTCAGCCATATAGACGATACGCAAATTGGCCAAAATGCCCGCATAGGACCTTTTGCCCGCTTAAGACCAGGCACGACTTTAGCCGATGATACGCACGTGGGTAACTTTGTTGAATTGAAAAATGCGCAGGTAGACAGCGCCAGTAAAATTAACCATTTAAGTTACGTGGGCGATGCTACGGTGGGTAAGCATGTCAATGTAGGCGCTGGTACCATTACTTGTAATTACGACGGCGCCAATAAATTTAGAACCGTCATAGAAGACGATGTGTTTATCGGTTCTGACACGCAGTTGGTTGCGCCCGTTACCCTAGGTAAGGGAGCCACCATCGCTGCAGGTTCAACCATCACCAAAGATGCACCGGCAGGCCAGCTGACCTTTTGTCGTGCTAAGGATCAAAAATCCATAGCTGCTTGGAAACGCCCGCTTAAAGTTAAAAAGTAGAGATAAACCATGTGTGGCATAGTCGGTGCAGTAGCAAATAGAAGTGTCGTTTCAACCTTGATAGAAGGCTTAAGTCGCCTGGAATATCGAGGTTACGACTCAGCCGGCATAGCCGTGTTAAATGGCCAAGGCATAGAGCGCGTGCGTGCCGTGGGTCGTGTCGCGGCCATGACAGAAAAGGCCGAGGCCACGAAAATAAGTGGTTGCGTTGGCATAGGCCACACGCGCTGGGCTACCCACGGCGGCGTGACCGAGAGCAATGCCCACCCGCATGTATCAAAAGATCAAATTGCCGTGGTGCATAACGGCATCATAGAAAATCACGATGAACAGCGCGCCCGATTAAAAACATTGGGCTACGAATTCACGTCGCAAACCGATACCGAAGTGATTGCGCATTTAATCCATTATTACCACCAAGGCTTAAGCTTATTGGCCGCCACGCAAAAAACCGTGGCCGAGCTCACGGGTGCATTTGCCATCAGCGTAATTTCGGTAAAAGAACCCGAACACATGATCACAGCCCGCTTGGGTTGCCCCTTATTAATCGGCTTAGGCGAGGGCGAAAATTTCATCGCTTCCGACGTGTCTGCCGTCTTGTCAGTCACGCGTAAAGTGATTTACTTGGAAGACGGTGACGTGGCAGACATCCGCCTAGACGGCGTCACCATTTTTGGCCGCGATGGCTTAGCGCTAAACCGTCAAATTCATCTAAGTGATGTCTCATTAGCCAGCATGGAGTTAGGCCCCTATGCGCACTTTATGCAAAAAGAGATACACGAGCAGCCGCGTGCCTTGACCGACACCATAGAAGCTTTGATAGACGATAATCAGTTTTCTGCCGCCTTGTTTGGTGAAGAGGCGCATGCGGTGTTTGAGCAAGTGGACAGCATACTCATCCTGGCAGCAGGCACCAGTTACTACGCAGCCTTAACCGCTAAATATTGGCTGGAGAGCATGGCTAAATTGCCGACCAATGTAGAAATCGCCAGCGAGTACCGCTACCGCGTATCTGTGCCGAATCCCAAGCAATTGATAGTGACCATTTCCCAGTCCGGCGAAACCTTGGACACCATGGAAGCCTTAAAGCACGCTAAAGCCTTAGGCCAAGAACTCACCCTGGCTATTTGCAATGTGCAAGAAAGTGCTATTCCTCGTGCCTCACAATTGGTTTTTTATACCCGTGCCGGCGCTGAAATTGGCGTGGCATCCACCAAAGCCTTTACTACACAATTGGTCGCCTTGTTTACCTTGGCCGCCACCTTAGCCAAGCAGCGCGGCTTGTTGGATAGGCAAGCCGAACAAACCCATTTAAGTGCGCTAAGGCAATTGGCCGGCAGCGTGCAACACGCGCTAAATTTAGAGCCACAAATTCGCGAATGGGCCAAACGCTTTGCCGATAAACAGCACGCTTTGTTTTTAGGGCGAGGCATACATTACCCCGTCGCGCTGGAGGGGGCGCTAAAGCTCAAGGAGATTTCTTATATCCATGCTGAGGCCTACCCTGCCGGCGAACTCAAACACGGCCCATTGGCCTTGGTAGACAGCAACATGCCGGTGGTGGTGATCGCGCCGAACGATGCTTTATTGGAAAAAGTAAAATCGAACATGCAAGAAGTGCATGCGCGCGGTGGCGAACTATTTGTGTTCGCGGATGCCGACAGCCACTTTGTTGAATCCGCTGGCGTGCACGTCATACGCACGCCACGTCATGTCGGAGTGCTTTCACCGATTTTACACACCATCCCTGTGCAAATCCTGGCTTACCACGCGGCCTTATTAAAAGGCACGGACGTGGACAAACCAAGAAATTTAGCCAAGAGCGTCACCGTTGAATAAAGCTTAGTAAGCGCTGGCTGACTTAAGCACCACAGGCACGATATCCAAACTGCCGTCATCATGGCCTAGCATAATTTGGCCATCCTGTAGGGTGCAGCTCATGCTTAAGCCCCGTTGGGCTATGGCTGCTAGTTCTTTTGTTTCCGGTAAATTGATCACTGTTAAATTGTGGGTTTTGAGTAAGGCTTTGCTGTTGCTGGCCCACCACATATCGGCCACGCGGCCGCCGTATAACACCACCACGACTTGTTTAGAGCGGCCCGCGGCTTTGCGTATGTCGCGCTCAGAGGGTAAGCCCACGTCTAGCCAAAGATCGATCGCCCCGGTCAGGTCTTTTTGCCATAAATCCGGTTCTTCTTCATCGCTTAAGCCCTTGCCAAAAATCAGCGCTTCGTTAGCGTACAGGGCAAACGCAAGCAACCTGACCATAACGCGCTCATCGGTTTCGGAGGGGTGTTTGGCCAGCGTTAAATGGTGTTGTTGGTAATAATTACGATCCATGTCTGACACTTGCAGATCGATTTTATAAATAGTGGATTTGATGGCCATGGCTAGCTACGCTTATTATAGATTGATCATTATACGCAGTTTGCGTATGAAGCCCGTCCCCCATTGTGCGGGGTGAGCAATGGCTCACGCTTTCTGTTAAGCTGTCATTTTTTAAATTCCACAGTGAAATACCATGGCCCAATACGTAATGTCCATGCTCCGCGTGAGCAAAATTGTCCCACCCAAAAAAACCATCATTAAAGACATTTCCTTGTCTTTTTTCCCAGGCGCCAAGATAGGCTTGTTGGGTTTAAACGGCTCGGGTAAATCCACCGTCTTGCGTATCATGGCTGGGGTCGATAAGGAGTTTGAAGGCGAAGTGCAGTGGCAACCTAATATGACCATAGGTTATTTGCCGCAAGAGCCGCAATTGGATCCAGAAAAAACCGTGCGTGAGGAAGTCGAATCGGGCATGGGCGAAGTGATGGAGGCGCAAGCGAAATTAGAAGCAGTCTATGCGGCCTACGCAGAACCGGATGCAGATTTTGATAAGTTGGCTGAAGAGCAGGCTAAGTGGGAAAACATCATCGCCGCCAGTGGTAGCGATTTGACTACGCAATTGGACATTGCTGCCGATGCGCTGCGCCTGCCTGCCTGGGATGCAAAAATTGGCCCCTTGTCCGGTGGTGAAAAGCGCCGTGTGGCTTTGTGCAAACTGCTGTTGTCTAAGCCCGACATGCTGCTATTGGATGAGCCAACCAACCATTTGGATGCTGAATCGGTGGAGTGGCTGGAGCAATTTTTAGTGCGTTTTCCTGGCACGGTCGTGGCGGTAACCCACGATAGGTATTTCTTGGACAATGCAGCCGAATGGATATTGGAATTGGATCGTGGCCACGGCATCCCCTGGAAAGGCAATTACTCCAGTTGGCTGGATCAAAAACAAGCGCGTTTAGCTCTGGAGGAGTCGCAAGAATCGTCCCGTCGTAAAGCCCTTAATACCGAGTTGGAATGGGTCAGGCAAAACCCTAAAGCGCGACAAGCCAAGAGTAAATCACGCTTAGCCCGATACGAAGAAATGGCCAACGCTGAATACCAAAAACGCAATGAAACGCAGGAAATATTCATTCCGGCCGGTGAGCGTTTGGGTGACCAAGTCATCGAATTTAATGGCGTGAGCAAAGCCTTTAAAGACCGCTTGTTGATGGATAACCTAAGCTTCAGTGTGCCGGCGGGTGCCATCGTCGGCATCATAGGCCCTAACGGCGCAGGTAAATCCACCTTGTTTAAAATGATCACCGGCAAAGAACAGACCGATAGCGGTGAAGTGAAGATAGGTAGCACGGTAAAAATGGCCTACGTTGATCAAAGCCGCGATGCCTTAAGTGATGCCAAAACCGTGTTTGATGAAATATCCGGCGGCTCCGACATACTCACCGTTGGCCGTTACGAAACGCCGTCACGCGCTTACATAGGTCGCTTCAATTTCAAAGGCGGCGACCAACAAAAAATCGTCGGGCAACTCTCCGGTGGTGAGCGCGGCCGTTTGCATTTAGCCAAAACCCTGATTTCTGGGGGCAATGTCTTGCTGCTGGATGAACCTTCCAATGACTTGGATGTGGAAACTTTGCGCGCCTTGGAAGACGCCTTGCTGGAGTTTGCTGGCTGCGTCTTGGTCATCTCGCATGATAGGTGGTTTTTAGACCGTATTGCCACGCATATATTGGCGGCAGAAGGCGATTCGCAATGGACCTTCTTTAATGGTAACTACCAAGAATACGAAGCCGATAAACGTAAACGTTTGGGTGAAGAAGGCGCTAAACCGAAGCGTATACGATACAAACCCATCACACGTTAGTTTTGGAAATTACTGAGTTAATGTAGAACGCCTTCTGTACCCGTGCGGGTATGCCCGCCGACACTATGCCGCCGAGACGGCAAGTTCGGCGCCAAAGGCGCTAAACCGAAGCGTATTCGATACAAACCCTTAAGCCGTTAAATGCCAAACATTACCACAGAGAAACCTAAGGCCATTTTAAACGCCGTTCGTGCTGAGCTTGTCGAAGCATAAGCTAATGAGGTAGGTCGGGATTTCACTCAGAATATAGGCGATGCAATCGCCTATATTCTGTGGGGAAGCCATAAGCTGGCTTATCCCGACAAGCACCGATTTTATCGGCCTAAGCCAGACCTGCAGATGATGGTTTTCTCTCTGCCTGCTTGTATCTGTGGTGAAAAGAGTTTTATCGCACTACAACCAATCCCAATCTAGCCTCGGTTTATACGGGGCTTTTTTCATCGCCCAATCCCATACCACGGGCGGTATGAATTTCATTAGTCTGGCCAACCAACCCATTTGCCATGGAATAACGACAAAGCGGCGTTTGCCTTCAATGGCTTTTATAAATTTAATGGCAGCCACGTTGGCATCCATCAAAAAAGGCATCTTGTAGGTATTCACATCGGTCATGGGGGTGCGTATATAACCAGGCGCTATGGTGGTGACGCTGATGTTGCAGGGGGCCATTTCTACCCGTAGGCTTTCCAGGTAGCTGATGGCTGCCGCTTTACTGGCACTGTAAGCACCAGCCCCGGGTAAGCCGCGCACACCGGCCACGCTGGCAATGCCGACCAACTGCCCGCCACCCTTTGCTCGCATGGTCGAGATAAATGGTTGAAAGGTATGCACCATGCCCATGACATTGATGTCCATCACCGCTTGAAAAGCGGCGATGTCTTCTTGGTGTTCGGTCAGGGTGCCGCGACTGACACCAGCACAAGCAATCACCGTATCCGGTGCGCCATGATGTTGGATGAAATCGCTAGCCGCCTGGGTCAGTGCGCTCTGGTCCCTGACATCTAATGGGTATAGGCGGCAGCGTATTTGCGGGGTTTTTTCCAGCTGAATTTTTAGTTTTTGTAAGTGCTCACTACGCCTAGCAGCTAAGCCTAATATCACCTCTTCATTTTCATATCGGGTCGCGTAAGCACTTGCAAGCGCGGCGCCTATGCCGCTGGATGCGCCGGTAATAAATACTTTCATGCGGTCTGCCTTTTAAAATTTAAACCCGATAGCTTGGATTGCAGGATTAAAAAAACCGTTTTTACGGTTAGGTAAAAACGGTTTTTATTTAAATAAAATGCTTTATTTTTTTACAGCGTTGGCCTTGTCCGCGCGCAAGTTGCTGATGATGTAGTCAGCCGTTTTAAGGGCGGCAGGGTTGCCGCCGGCCATGGTGCTAGACGTAATAAATTTGCCGTCAATGATTAAGCTTGGTACACCGGTGGCGCCTGTGGCACGGAAATATTGGGCGGCTTGATTAAGCTTACTGTTCATAGAAAACGATTTAAATGAGGCTTCGACTTTGGCTTTATCTAAACCACTTTTTTTGCTAATCCAGTCTATGGCCGCCGCTTCGTTAGTCGGGTTTAAGGATTTCTCTTTATTAACGGCCTCAAACAAAGCCGTGTGCAGTTTGTCGCTTAATTTCAAATCTTCCATGGCATAAAATGCTTTTGCCATAGGCGCCCAAGTTGGTTGCGGCAAGCCTGGCATGCGTTTAAATGCGACGTCAGAAGGCAGTTTTTTAACCCAATCGTTAAGCAATGGATCCATTTGATAGCAGTGTATGCACCCGTACCAAAACACCTCGGTGACTTCAATTTTACTGGGGTTGTCGGTAGGAATAACCTGCAGCGTTTTATCAAATTCTTTGCCTATCTGTGGATCGGCTGCCAGCACCTGAAACGAGGCTATGAACAGCAATGCACTTAATAATTTTTTCATGATTCAATTCCTTTTCTAGGGTCTAAATTTAGCGGTGTTGGTTTATTGGTTATCAAGATTAACCTTGATTAAATCGGCTTTAAAGCCGTTTTTAAGTAAATCATTTTTTGTCTTATTAATTTGATCTAAATTGTTAAGTGGCCCCACGCGCACGCGATGCCAAATGGCCTTGTCTGCTGTGGTCGCCTTTTGCACCACGGCTTCAAAGCCTTGTAAGGCTAATTTCGCTTTCATGTTGTCCGCTTCTTCACCCGTTTGAAATGCACCCACTTGTAAGTAGTAACTTATTTGTAGGGTTGGTTCCGGCGATTCTTCCTTAATTTTAATTTCTTCTTCTACACTCACTTTACTTTCACTGCCTGGCAAGATGGTGTAGAAATCGAAGCGATTTTGGGTGGAATCTGGATTCGATTCAGCCGACCCATTAGCCTCTGCATTGGCTAAATCTGCGTTGGCTTTATCTTGCATTTTTTCAGACACGGATTTGCTGGGTTCGTTGCTGGTTTGTTGGGCAAACGGACTTTCGCCACCTTTAATAAACATCACTACACCCAATGATGCGACCACACCTAGCAGTATGCCGATTAGCAATCCGGTGAACAGCGGGTTGCCTTTGTTGGTGTTTTTTGAACGCTCTGGGCTGGGTTTGTAATCTCTACTCATCATTAACTTTAATCCTTACATCTTTTCTGGGGCGCTGACGCCAAGTAAATTCAAGCCATTTTTAAGCACTTGTTTGATCGCGTAAATTAAGCTTAAGCGGGCTATTTTAACTGCTTCATCTTCAATTAAAAACTTATATTCGTTGTAATAGCTGTGCAATTCGCTGGCCAATTCTTTTAGGTAATTTGCAATCACATGCGGTGCTAATTCGCTAGCAGCATCGGCCACGGTTTCCGGGTAGCTACTTAGTCTTTGCATCAATGCGATTTCGTGCGGCTGCGTGAGCGGGCTTAAATCGGCATGCTTTAATTCAGCGACTTTTCCTGCCCATTGCGTCAATACACTGCAGATGCGGGCATGCGCGTACTGTATGTAAAAAACAGGGTTGTCGTTGGTTTGTGCGCGAGCCAAATCGATATCAAACACCAGTTGCGAATCGGAGCGCCGCGCCGCTAAGAAATAGCGCGTGGCATCGCAACCCACCTCTTCTATCAGGTCGCGTAAGGTGACGTAGCTGCCAGCGCGTTTGGACAGCTTTACTTCTTCACCACCACGCATGACGGTCACCATTTGGTGTAACACATACTCTGGCCAGCCGACGGGAATGCCGGCATTCAAGGCCTGCAAGCCAGCACGCACACGCGTGATGGTGCTGTGGTGATCGGCACCCTGCTCGTTAATCACCCGAACAAAACCACGGCGCCATTTCTCGGCATGGTAAGCGACGTCCGGTACAAAGTACGTGTAACCACCCTCGCTTTTACGCATGACGCGGTCTTTATCGTCAGCAAAATCGGTGGTTTTTAACCACAAGGCATTATCTTGCTCGTAGGTGTGGCCGCTATGGATTAAGGCTTTAACGGTTTGCTCAACCTTGCCCTCGGCATACAGCGCACTTTCTAGTGAGAACACATCGAATTTAATTTGAAAGGCGGTTAAATCCAAATCTTGCTCGTGCCTTAAATAAGCCACAGCAAAGTGGCGTACCGCTGCTTCGTCGTTGATGTCGCCGCTGGCAGTCACTCGCACGTCATCCGCCACCACGGTTTGCTTGGTTAAATAGGCGGTCGCAATGTCGGCGATGTATTCACCGCGGTAGCCGTTTTCAGGAAAGCTAGCATCATCGGTTGAGATGCCATTGCAACGTGCTAGCACCGAGATGGTTAAATTGTCTATTTGTGCGCCGGCATCGTTGTAATAAAACTCGCGGGTCACGTCCCAGCCGTTGGCATCCAGCAAACGCGCCAAGCAATCACCCACCGCCGCGCCGCGGCCATGGCCGACATGCAAGGGGCCGGTTGGGTTAGCGGAAACGAACTCCACCTGCACTTTTTGTTTTTGTCCGATGGCATTACGGCCGTAGTCTGCCCCGGCGTTTAGGATGGTTTTAACCACCTGTTGTTGCGATTGGGCATTTAAAAAGAAATTAATAAACCCGGCCCCGGCAATTTCAGTTTTAGCGATGTAATCACTGGCGGGTAAGGCGGCTATCAGTTGGCTGGCGATGTTGCGAGGATTTTGTTTTAGCGGCTTGGCCAAGACTAAAGCAAGGTTGGTGGCGAAATCACCGTGATCGGCGGATTTAGGACGCTCAAGTAAAATGCTCAAATCTGCACTGTCGGGCGCAATAGTTTTTGCGGCAGTGGCCAGTAATTGGGTAAGATGTGCTTTCAAACTAATTTGTACTTAACGTTAATAATTTAAGACCATTATTTTAACCTACTAGCCGCGTGTTTTTATCATGTGTCTTGAATAAGCTGAAAATTGCCTAAATCCATATTAAAAATCGCCTTAGATTTGCCGCTCGATCGTTTATTCGATTACCTGAGCGACGGGCATCAAGTGCAAATAGGTCAGCGCGTTTTAGTGCCTTTTGGGCGACGCAGTTTGATCGGTATCGTCATCGCCAAATCCAATGAAAGTGAGTTTGCCTTAGAGAAATTAAAGGCAGTGACGCAGGTTTTTAGCGATGAGCCGGTGCTAGATAGTGAAGCCTTAAGCCTATTAAAATTTAGCGCGGACTATTACCAATACCCATATGGCCAAGCCTTGCTTTCCTCACTGCCCGCGCGATTGCGGCAAATTGCACCGGCGCTTACGCGTAAGCAATACCGCTACCTGATAACGCCGCTGGGCCAGCAAACCGACATCAACACCTTGCCTGCTAGGCAGACGGTAGTGCGCCGAGTGTTGTTGGCCTTGCAAACGCAAACGGCCTTAACCGAATCCGAATTAGACGCCATTTCCAGCAGCGCGCGTAAAGTGGTCAAACAGTTCGTGGCAGATGACTGGGCCCAGAGTGAGCAAGTGGCTGCCTTAGTAAAAACTTTAGCCATGGCCATGCCAGAGGCGCCAGCCCTAAACGATGAGCAAGCCTTGGCGCTGTCCAGCATTATGCAAACGCCGCAGCAATTTAAGGCCTGGTTGTTGCATGGCATTACCGGCAGCGGTAAGACCGAAGTTTACATGCGCTTAATGCAGCAGATTTTAGAGAACGACGACGCCCAAGTATTGGTCTTGGTGCCGGAAATCAATTTAACGCCGCAATTGGAAGCGCGTTTTAGAAGCCGCTTTGCCCAGTTTCCCTTGGTCAGTCTGCACAGCCACCTTAGCGAGGCCGAGCGCTTGCACCATTGGCAATTAGCCCAAGCTGGGGCGGCAAAAATTGTCATAGGCACGCGCTTATCAATATTTACGCCCATGCCTAATTTGAAGCTGATTATTATCGATGAGGAGCATGACAGCTCTTATAAACAGCAAGACAGCATGCGCTATCACGCCCGTGATGTGGCTTTGATGCGGGCAAAGCGACTGAATATTCCCGTGGTGTTGGGTTCGGCCACGCCAGCATTAGAAACTTGGCACAATGCACAAAACGGTAAATACCACCTGCTCAGTTTGAATCAGCGCGCGGTGTCGGCGGCTAAATTGCCGCAGATAGATTGCATAGATACCACCAAAGTCAATCTGCAACAGGGCTTAACCCCACAGTTAATCACCGCTTTAAAGTTAAGGTTGGCGCGTAAAGAGCAGAGCTTGTTGTTCATTAATCGGCGTGGTTATTCGCCGGTCTTGCTTTGCTCGGCCTGCCATTGGATAGCGCCGTGTTTACGATGCAGCAGTCGTTTGGTGGTGCACTTGGGGCAAAGAAAACTCCGTTGCCACCATTGTGGCGACGAGCAAAAAATACCGCTGCAATGCCCTAGTTGCGGCAATGCCGATTTACACCCTACCGGCCATGGCACCCAGCGCTTAGAGCAAACCCTGGCGCAAATGCTGCCCGGTGCTCGCATTGCCAGAGTCGATAGAGACAGCATCAGCCGTAAAGATGCCTTGCTGGAAATTTTAGAGCAAGTGCATGGCGGGGCAATTGACATATTGGTCGGCACGCAAATGCTGGCTAAAGGCCATGATTTCCCTAATTTAACCTTGGTAGGCGTGATCGATACCGACAGCGCGCTGCACAGCCCAGATTTTCGTGCCAGTGAGCGCTTGTTTGCACAATTGATGCAAGTCGCCGGTCGCGCTGGGCGTGCTTCAATCGCCGGTCAGGTGATCATACAAACGCAGTTTCCTGACCACGATTTGTTTAATGCTATTCGCCGTCAAGATTACGTCAGTTATGCCAATGCTCTCTTGCTTGAGCGTGAGCAAGTGCAGTTTCCGCCCTATGTGTTTACCGCGTTATTGCGGGCGGAAGCTAACGATTTTGCCTTGGTGCAAAAATTTTTGCGAGCGGCCTTTGAGCAGGCGCGCAGTTTAAGTCAGGATGTCTTGGTGTACGATCCAGTGCGCCCGCAAATGGAGCGTTTAAAAGGCATGGAGCGTGCCCACATGCTCATGCAAGCCGACGGCCGCCCAGCATTGCAGCGCTTACTTAGGAATTTGCTGCTGTTCATAAGGGCGCAGCCCTTGTCGGCTAGAGTGCGCTGGTCTGTGGACGTCAACCCACTGGAATTCTAAGCATAAACCGCCTTTTATTTTTGCCGGCACGGCGCTAATAATGATGCCAGCCTCGCACAGCGCCCAACTAAAATGCAGTAAAATAAGACATTAGGCGGGCGTCGTATAATGGTAATACCCTAGCTTCCCAAGCTAGTGCCGTGGGTTCGATTCCCATCGCCCGCTCCATCGATCAATAAAAAGTTTACGACTATATGGCCAATCAAGCACCACCATCAGTTCTTACCTTTGCTGGCACAGACCCCAGTGGCGGCGCAGGTTTGCAGGCTGATATCCTTACCTTTGCTAGCATAGGTTGCCACCCACTCTCCGTGGTGACTGCCATCACGGTGCAAGACACGCGCGGCGTAGACAGCGTGTTGGCCATGGATGCCGATTGGGTGAACGATCAGGCGCGCGCCATTTTAGAAGACGTGCAAGTATCGGCCTTTAAGTTAGGCATATTAGGCTCAGTGGAAAACGTGGCGGTGATAGCTGAAATCATGGCGGATTACCCGGATGTGCCTTTGTTGATCGACCCCATCTTAAGCTCAGGCCGCGGTGACGATTTAAGCAACGATGACATGATGGATGCCATGATAGAACTGCTGTTCCCGCAAGCCACCTTGATCACCCCAAACAGTTTGGAAGCACGCCGCTTTGCCTTTGCCGATGACGGCGACGAAGTGGCGTTGATCTCTTTGGATGAAAGTGCTGCCCGCTTATTGGCGATGGGCAGCGAGTACGTGTTGATTACCGGCACCCACGAGCGCACATTGGAAGTCACCAACACTTTGTACGGCGACAATAAATTGATTAAAGCCTATAAATGGGAGCGCTTGCCGGGCAGTTACCATGGGTCAGGCTGCACCATGACCAGTGCCATCGCCGCTTGCATGGCCCACGGTTTAAGTATGGAAGACGCCGTTGCCGAAGCGCAAGAATTCACCTGGCAAACCTTAAAGCACGGTTTTAGGCCAGGCATGGGGCAATTCATACCCGATCGTATGTTTTGGGCGCGCGATGAAGAAGATGCTGTGGTTAACAGCGGCGATGCCAGCAGCAAAAGCCATTAAAATAAAGCGCGTCTCATGATAAAAGGCTTGTATGCCATTACGCCGGATGACACCAACACCGAACGCTTGCTGGCTAAGGTTGCCTTAGCCTTGCAAGGCGGTGTTAGCCTGTTGCAATACCGTAATAAA